>QNES01000071.1 GCA_003645255.1 Gammaproteobacteria bacterium | reverse complement strand
CTGAAAAAGGGGTAGATATTATTCTTAATCCCAGTGCGAGCCATTTTGCATTTAATAAACATAAAGTCCGTGAACGTTTTGTATTAGAAGGCTCACGCGCCTTTAGTGTGAGCTATATTTATACCAATTTACTTGGCAATGAGGCGGGGCGCGCTATTTATGATGGTGATGCGATGATTGCGATGGGGGAACAATTATTAGCGACCACGGAACGCTTTAGTTTTGCCGACTACCAACTCATCAGTGCTTTAGTGGATGTTGATTTAACTCGAATGTTACAAGCACGAACCAGTGCTTGGGTACCCAAATTAGAAAGCCGTATTGCGATTTCTTTTGACTATCCATCTATATCGCCCTGCCAAAATAAGGTGACAGTAGAAGCATGGGAACAGAGTCCAAGTCTTCAGTCAGAAGAATTTACTCATGCTGTTAGTTTGGGCTTATTTGATTATCTTCGTAAAAGCCGATCTCAAGGTTTTGTATTATCACTCAGTGGCGGTGCAGATTCTGCCGCTATTGCTTGTTTGGTCCGTTTAATGATTGAATTAGGTACGACTGAGCTGGGCATGGCAGGTTTTTGTACTAAAATTGGCTATGATTGTTTACCAGCCATGACAACTAACGATATTGTACAAAAATTACTGTTATGTGTATATCAAGCGACGGAAAATTCAAGTGAAACGACGCGGCAGGCTGCATCAACCCTTGCACATAGTCTTGGTGCTGAGTATTTGGAATTAGACATTGATAAAATTGTTAAAGATTATGTTGGCATTATATCTCAAGCCCTTGGGCAAAAACTGACTTGGAAAGAGCATGATATTGCCCTACAAAATATTCAAGCTCGCGCTCGTTCTCCCAGCGTCTGGTTGCTGGCTAACCTTCGCAATGCTTTATTATTGGCAACCAGTAACCGATCTGAAGCGGCGCTGGGGTATGCAACTATGGATGGCGATACCAGTGGAGGTTTAAGCCCTTTAACCGGTATAGACAAAGATTTTTTACGACAATGGCTACGTTGGTTAGAACAAGAGGGTCCAGTGCAATTAGCACCGATACAGGCTTTGGCTCTGATTAATCAACAAGCCCCTACTGCGGAATTGCGTCCGATGGCACAAACCGATGAAGAAGATTTAATGCCCTACCCCTTGCTCAATGTTATTGAAAAAGCGGCCATTCGTGATCGCCAAACACCTTCTGAAATTTTTTGCTTGCTGCGAGTTCAATTTAGCGAATATCATGAAGAGCAATTATTGATTTGGATTGAACGGTTTTTTAACCTGTGGACCCGCAATCAGTGGAAACGTGAACGTTTTGCACCGAGTTTTCATTTAGACGATGAAAGTCTGGATCCAAAAACCTGGTGTCGCTTTCCAATACTATCGGGTAGCTATGCTTCAGAATTAGCTGAAATGAAAACGCGAGTGAAACAATAATATTAGGTTTTGAAAAAGTGCTTGAGATTTTTTAAAACCCGACTATGATGATCTACTAGAAATACTATTTTTGCCAAAAATAGTATTTCTTAAAGCTTTGAATTTGTTTGAAAAGGTATGTAAAAATGTTTAGTGATTTTAAAACTAAAACGGATTTGGAACGACTTGGATATAAAATAAAAGAAAGGGATTTATCTTTGCCTGAAGAAAATTGTATGAATGACGAAACTTACGATAATATCCAATTATTTGTCAAATTATTTTATAGTAATGAAGAAGCTGTTAAAGCACTTATTCTAACACCCATTTTTGTCTATATTATCAAGCTTTTAGAAGACAAATACAGCATTCTATACGAAGAATACATACAAGCTGACGATGATTTAAGGGGAAGATGTGACATCATTGTTTCTAGGGTGGAAGATGATGATACTAATGACACATTAGGAGATAAACCATTACTGGTTATTGAAGCTAAAAAGAAAACGGTTGAAGAAGCTCTAAGTCAATGTTCCGCAGAATTAATCGCTTTAAAGAAATTAGGTAAAGAAGTGCAGTATGGTATTATCTCTACTGGTGATGATTGGATATTCATAGAAATTTTCCCAGACAAAAACTTGGTATATCAACATAATCGTAAATTTTATTTATCAGACTTACGACATTTGGTTAATATTATATTTGGCATTTTAAAAAATGGCTAGTTATGTAGGGTTGGCAAGTCTTTTTGCGGGTGAAGGCTGGAAGTGTGTCTAGGAACAGTCTATGAAGAAAAGACTTGACAACTTAATCATTAGCGAGTATCATGATCAGTTTTCATAATAATTTTTTGGAGCAAAAGGCTGATGAAAACCTTTACTGCTAACCCCGAAACTGTTAAGCATCAATGGTTTTTGATTGATGCTCAAAATCTGGTGTTGGGACGGCTTGCGAGCGAAATTGCAAAACGCTTACGAGGTAAACATAAACCTGAATATACACCGCACGTTGATACGGGCGATTATATTGTAGTGACTAATGCTGAAAAAGTGCAGGTGACCGGTCGCAAAAGAACGGATAAAATGTATCACCATTATAGTGGATATCCTGGTGGTATGAAATCAATCAGTTTTGATAAACTGTTGGTAAAGGCACCGGAGCGAATTCTTGAAATAGCGGTCAAAGGCATGTTGCCAAAAGGACCATTGGGTCGAGCTATGTTTCGCAAATTGAAAGTTTATGCGGGAACTGAGCATCAGCACCATGCTCAACAACCTATTCCATTTACTTTATAAGGAAGAACGATTTATGGAACAATATTATGGTACCGGGCGACGTAAAAGCTCTGTGGCTCGTGTTTTTTTAAGACCTGGTCAAGGTAGAATTGTGGTAAATGGTCTTCCGCTTGATAACTACTTTGGTCGTGAAACCGCTCGTATGGTTGTGCGTCAGCCCCTTAAAGTGGTTGATCGGGAAGATACTTTTGACATTCATGTTTCAGTGCGTGGTGGCGGTAATACCGGTCAAGCTGGTGCCATTCGGCATGGGCTAACTCGGGCGTTGATGGTATATGATGAAGGTTTTCGTGCCTCCCTACGTCAAGCGGGTTATGTCACCCGCGACTCTCGTCAGGTTGAACGTAAAAAAATTGGTTTACATAAAGCCCGTAAACGTCCACAATATTCAAAACGTTGATTTATTTTTTTCAACGCTTGACTTATTTTTCAGTTTGTAATACAATATATCGTTATTGAATAACTGATAACTGAACTGGGGGGTCGTTCAATGGTAGGACAGTGGACTCTGACTCCATCAATCCAGGTTCAAATCCTGGTCCCCCAGCCATTTTTTTTGCTATTTGCCTTTTCGACTTATAGGTTCCCTTATCTTTTGTGTAGGTAAGGGAAGCATTTTTTTGGTAGCCCTTTCAATTTAGTTCATTTTTTTTGTCATTTTTGATAATTATTCCTACTTTGTCATATCCAAAATTAACCGTTGATATATTCTGAGTCTTCAAGTTTGGGCGTGATCGTTCGGAGTATACTTAAATCTATTTTCAATTTGGAGAAAAAACATGAATAAAAGCAAGTTGACATTAGCCATGACAATGGGTATGCTGTTATGCACTACCGCCCAGGCTGAAGATGCCGCAATTTTTGATATGAACACCTCAATCCTCCATATTCCAAAAATTGAGGTACGTCTGAATGATACACAAGTGGGTGTCTTTGGAGTAGAAATGGGATTAATTTCCGATGATCCGACTTTTGATTTCAAGGTGACAGGTGTCACACCGTTGGAAGGTACATCATCGGACCTCTTTCCACAAGAGGATGCTGTTCGTCGTTTGCTAAGTGAACTTTTAAGTGGTAGTAATAATTTAGCGGTGGCAGATGAAATTATAGCCCCCGATGCACCTATACACATTATGGATTCATTTACGCCTGATTTTGGTAAAGGTCCTGAGGCGATGAAACAGATCGTTAATTTTTACCATGGTGCTTTTAGTAATTTCCGTATTATCCTTGATGATCTGATCATCTTGGAAGATAAGGTCATCTCTCGCTTTACGATGAGTGGTACACAAACAGGTGATTTGCCAGGTTTACCGGCAACGGGGTTGGAAATGGATGCCGATGGTACAGGTATTTATCATCTTGCCGATGGCAAAATTGTGGAATTTTGGCATTCTCCTGACACTTTGGGTATGATGCAACAGCTTGGTGCTGTTCCTATGCCTTAATAATGAGGGGCAAATTGCTCCTACGAACCATTCGGTAGGGCAATCCCTTGTAGTTGCCCTATCAAAAATCCTTTCATCTTGACCGTTTTAACAATAACTTCCCTAATCAATCCCTCAAAATAATTATGTCCCAAATTGTCATTATTGGTGCCGGTTTTGCAGGCTTAACTGCGATTAAAACCCTCCGTAAACAAGGCAATCGTGATTCGATTACTTTAATTTCTCCACGTCCAAAGCTGTTTTATTATCCCAGTCTGATTTGGATCCCCGCCGGACTTCGCAGCGAAGCAGATTTAACGATACCCTTGGATAATTTTTTCCAGCGTCAACAGGTGCGATATTACCAAGGCACTGTAACTGGTTTAGCCCCAAACGCACAACAGGTGCAAACGGATAATGGTACGGTACCCTTTGATCATCTCATTATTGCAACGGGGAGCAGGTTTATTAAAAAACTCCCTGGAATAGAACATGCTTGTATCCCTTGTGAAGGCTATGCTACAACCAAAGCTTATAGTGATCGTTTAGCGGCTATGGAAGGGGGGACCTTAGCCTTTGGCTTTGCCAGCAATCCTAAAGAACCAGTTGCTATGCGAGGAGGACCTGTATTTGAATTTGTATTTGGCATTGACACGCTGTTACGTAAACAAAAACGTCGTGATAAATTTGAATTAGTCTTTTTTAGCCCCGCACCTCAACCTGGAAAACGTTTAGGAGCCAGTGCGGTCAAAGCGATATTGGGTCAAATGGAAAAATGTGATATTCGCACCCATTTAGGTCATAAAATGAAGGGCTTTAGCGCAGACGCGGTACATACCGAAGGTGGCGACATACAGAGTGATTTAACTTTATTTATGCCAGGCATGACAGGACCCGCTTGGGCTGCGAATAGTGGTTTGCCCCTTTCAGAAGGGGGATTTATTAAAGGTGATGCCCAATGTCAGGTGCCAGGTTTTAAAAATATTTATGTTGCCGGTGACGTTGCTAATATTCCTGGTCCTGATTGGATGCCAAAACAGGCTCATATGGCTGATTTACAAGCTATCGCTGCGGTGAAAAATTTGCTTGCAGATAAACGAGGAGAGGGTGTTAATCATCAATTCAAAACGGAACTCATTTGTATTGTTGATACGCTTGATAAAGGTATGTTGGTTTATCGTACTCCAAAACGGACACTGTTAATGCCCAAAATGCGGTTTTTCAACTGGGCAAAACGATTATTTGAATGGCATTATTTGCGGGGTTATCGTTAATAATTATTAGGCGATTTCCAAATATCAGGGCTGACACGTAGATTCTGCCCCTACGTTAAATAACTAAATAACCTCGTTTATCAGCTAAACTAATTGTGGCTTGTGTTCCCGAATTAAATTCTAAAAAATCGTTTTCAATTCCATCGCTAAAGATGACTCCATTTTCAGCCATTTGTGATACCAGTGTCATGGATTGTTTGGTAGTGATTTCGCCAAATACCAGAGTAGCTGCCGATTGGATCAGAACTGATATAATTACTGCCCGTATTGTCAAGTGTAAAGTTCAGTAATTGTGACAATTGTTTAGCATCAGTTACCCTATACGTCGTTTGACCTTGAATACTAATTTCTTGAAAGTCGGCGGTAATTTGGTTAAAAATAAAGGGAACATCAACACTTTCCATTGGTACAACTACTAATGAAGTGGTTGGGGCAAAGTAAAAAAAAGTTAAGCCTTGCCCTTGACGTTTGAGTTTGCCTTTGTTATATTGTAGTAAATAGCACGTAAAACGAAAATAAAACGAAAAAAAAGCTTGCTAAAATTTTCTAGATAAACTAGAATACATTCTATTTGACAGTTGGAAGTTAAGAAAATAAAATAAAATTCTTTGCTTCACTGCCAAAATGAATTATACTGAACATACTTGAAAAGCGTGAAAAGAAAGACAACTAAGTACCGTTTTTTTTGAAATTTGGAATCTGTTTTAATTCAGTTTTTACTTTCAAGCAGATTTTTCAAAACGCTTAATTTTCACAGATTTAAAGTATGTTTGGTATATTAACTTATTGTCAAAATATTTATTATAACGAGGCGAAGGCAAAATGATTGCCTTAGAATGAATTCTCAGGTTAAAAACCATTTTGAGCTTCTAATTTGTATAATAATATTATATAGATTTTCAAAATAATAACTTCCAAAAACCTGTCGGTATTCAAAACTTAACAGGTTTATCGCGAATTTATTTTTCTGAAAAATTATAGCAAAAAATTTTTGTCTGGGAAGAAAACAGGGACTTTTCCCTTAATTGATTCAATATTTTTCACCCATTATACACTCAAATTCATTTACAGGAGTATTTATTTTATGGCTAGTCCATCTAAAACGAAATCTCGCCCTAATAATTCCAAAGAGCCGGATAATGCTTTGCGTGAACATCTGGGGACTCTAGATAATACACTGAAGTCGTTAGTTGAAGCGGTTAATAATGTCAGCTGCGAAATTCAGGCATTACAGCCTTTGGTAGAAACTGCCAACCTGACTTCGGAAGTGGTATCAAGTCCGAAACCTGTTAGTAAGCCGGCTCCTAAGGCAAAAGCCCCTACGCCGCCGGTGAAAAAACAAAAACCGACGACTGCCAAAAAACCGGCTGCCAAAAAACCGGCTCCTACATTTTTAGAATTGGTTAACACTTTGCCTATTGAGGAACTAATCGAGGCATTGAAAAGCGCAGGTGCTAAACAGCATGTCGTTAGGAATATCATCAATCAAAGAAAAAGACCCAACTTTCAAGAATTTGCCTCAGAAGAAAATTTGATTATACGTGTTAAGGGCTTGGCTAAACCAAGCTTGGAACTCATAGCGGAAGAATGGCCTTATTAAAAGACTATCCCCAAATTTAATGAAAAACCAGGTTTTAAAAAAACGGTTTTTTTTAAGTGAACTTTGAATTTTTGGATAGGTGCCCTGAACATGAGCTTCGGGGCAAATTATTAATTTTAATTAAAGTTACCACAGGTGGAACGTGTGGTAACTAAACTCCTAAATTCCCCGTTTTTTAATAGCATTGATAATCATTTTATTCGTTACCACTTCATAATATAAGTTATCGGTTAAAGGATAATCTTCGCTATCTTCTTGCCATATTTTCATTCGATCTTCGCGAATCACGATTTCATGGCTTTCTCCTTTAGTATCCGGATAATTTCCCATATAAAAGCGGGAAAGATATTTATTGCCTGGTAAACGAATATTTAAGTAACGCAGAGCGGTTTCATTTTGCAATTTTTTAAAAGCGGCTGGTGCTAACTCAATGCCATTGAGGTTATAACGAAATGTCGTCATACCCTTTTCACCTTTAAACGCATCATCCGGTGCTTGTTGAAAAACCATCACTTGCGTCAGTAGATTAGGTTGTTGTGAATATTTGCGCCGTAATTTCCATGAACATGATGATAGACGAACCGCGTCGCCAATCGCCGGTGAAATCATAATCCGATCATTACCATCGTATAAAAATTGGGGCGGATTGGGGGAATAACAAATACCAATTCCTAGCTCTAATTCAGGCAGATTATGAGCGCGACTGACTTCATTTTGTTTATCAACCACAGCTAACATACATTTTGCCAAGCCACTGGCGCGGGCAACGGCTAACCATTGATCAGGCGATTTTTGATATTCAAATAAGCTGAGAATAATGGCATCTCCTTCAATGAACACTTTTTCAGCCCCAAAATCTTCAATGCAACATGTCATTGCTTCGGGATAATTGTAGAGCCGCTTCGTCTTCTAAAAGATGGATTTTATCCATTGCTTCGTGTACGAGGCGATAATATTTTAAATCCCGTCGATAGGTGACAAAATGAGTGATAAAGCGTCTTAAAATCTGACTATCTGGATTTCGTGCTAATTTTGCTAAACGTTTTTTAGCACTTTTTAATTGATTAATTGATAATTTTTTTTGATCGGTGCGACGTAATGCTCTGATCTTGAGTTGATTTTTTAATTTCAGTTCAACTTCAACCTCTTCAGCTTCATTGCAAAGTGTCTGATAGAGTAAATAGGGCTTAATCAGCTTGAAATAATTTTTGTATAAATGCGGTGTTTCATAAGCTGCCAACAAATGCTTAATTACGCCTGCCTTTTGTGCGCCTGATTTTAATATTTGATTAGCTTGGTGTTGAAATTGAAGTGTGGCTTTAAGTGTGGCATCTTGTTTGGTTGATTCTTCTTCTAAGGCTTGCTGATTTTTTTGTCCATTAAATAATATTTCCATATTGGCAGGACTATCTTTCCAAGAAAAACAAACACTATCCACAGTTTCTTCAATGAATTGAGGGTTTGTACCTTTGTATTCTAAAGAGGGAACGATTTGTAGTTGGCATGTTTTGCCAACATTATCAAGCAATTTATCAATTACAACAGATAAACGGTCAAAACCATAAGTACTATCTGGATATTGGGACAATAATACATAATGCTTCATCAATATTTCAGGGTTGTGCGTATCGGGTGTTTGTAGTAATGGATTAGATAACATGTCTTCAGATATGCTCCAAGCCGTTCCCATTAAAGATTCGCGCAATTTTTTCACTGTCCCTTTTTCAACCCAAAGCAATTGGGTAAATAATTCATGAATGACTTGAGATAACAGGTTATTTTTATTTCGATAGAACCAGGTGATATGCTCAGATAACTCTAGTTTTTGAGTATCATTTCTAGTACTTGCCTTTCTTAATTTGTTTAACAATCCTTCAAGTTGAGTTTGTACTAAAGTGAGTACGAATTTAAGGACAGCTATTTGAAATAGTTGTATAGAGTCTATTGTACCGTTAATGTTGCCAATTCAACCACGTCATTTGAGACATTTTTTTTAAAAAGGTTAAATATAATAAATCATCGCCATAGAAACCCCGTTTTTGGTTATACTCCGCACGGTTAAATTTTCGGATTTTTGTAGGGCGAACATAAGTGTTCGCCCTGAGGGTCTAGAGAGCCAGGGCAGACACACAGGTCTGCCCCTACAAAAATCCGAAAACGAGTTTGTGAGCTTGTCAATATTTTTCGGTGAAATGGTTATTTTGATAATATAACTTTTTCACTTTTTTGACATAATTTTTCGTTTCTTTATAAGGTGGAATGGTATTCCCATAGCGTTTTACCGCATTTTCACCTGCATTATAGGCTGCCAGTGCTAAAGAGAGATCATTATTAAATAGTGTCAACAAATCAAAGAGATAACGAGCACCGCCATTGAGATTGGCTATCGGATCGGTACGATCTGTCACGCCATAACGTTTAGCCGTCGCAGGCATGAGTTGCATAAGCCCCACCGCACCTTTTGGGGAAACGGCTTTTGGGTTATAATTGGATTCGACTTGAACCACCGCATGTAATAAAGCAGGGGATAAACGAGCATTTTTTGCAGCGGCTTCAATTAATAATTGATAGTTTTTATACTTGCGGTGTTTTTTTCCATGCAAGTTTAGGACCAAGGGTGGCTGATAAGAAGTTATTAAGTAACTACGTGCATATTCCAGTTGATGGTGTTTTTTAGGAGGTTGAGTGGTTAAATGTAATACACCTTTAGTATCAAAGTATTTATAAATAATCGTTGTTTTAGTCGATATTGAATTTGCCAGCACAGGTTGTATTATCATTAAAACAATGTATATTAAGTTTATTGATTTCATTTATGTTTGAATTTTTTTGGAAAAATTTTAGGTATGAAAGTGAACAATATTTATCGTAACATAATGTTGGCAATCATTCCGATTTTTATGAATTCTTCATTAGCGGCTGCCAGTTTCGATTGTAGAAATGCCTCAATCGTGGTTGAATATATGATTTGCGAAAATCAAGAGCTAAGTCGTGCTGATGAACAAATGGCTCGTGCCTATTATCAATTGCTGAACATTTTGCCAAGATCAGAACAATCCTTATTAAAAGAGGGGCAACGTGAATGGTTAAAAGAGCGGAATTTGGAATTACCACACTGCACCCTGCCAGGGTGTGAAATAAACTTTTATGAACTAAGAATTCAGCAACTTGATCCCGTAGAGCAAGTTAGTTTTAATTGCGGAAAGGCAAGTACCCCCGTTGAAAAAAAGGTTTGCCACAGTCGTCTGTTACAACACGCTGATGGACGTATGGCTAAAGTCTATAAGCCATTGCGACACGAACTAAAGCAAGATCAGCATCAGTGGTTAATAGAACGGAATGAGAGATTAAGTCAATCTTATTGTGATACAAGCTGTGCTTGGCAATTTTACAAAGATCGCATTGAATTTTTTGTTCGTTATGGTGTTAATGACTAATGGTTAATGGTTAATTGTACAAGAAATACTATTTTTTAAAAAATAGTATTTCTATCAACCATTAAAATTGCCAACCATAACCTAGAAAAATATTGAAAATTTGTTCCCCATCAACCAAAGGGCTATCAGAAATATCATCACCAAAACGCTCATATTCAACATCCATAAATAAAGTGGAACGTTTACTAAGTGAATAGGTGGCATTGATAGCACCAGTATAATTAACAGTTGCCTCACCCTGGTAAGCTGGACGCTCCTCCTTTGCTTCCGTCGTTCTGACTCCATAGTAATAATTGACTAATTCATCATTTTGCCACTTGATTCCAATACGGGGCGTAAATAATGTCTTTTTACCCGTTAATATATAAGTCTTACCAATGGAGATAGCCATTTCTTCCCCTTTACTGTGGCGCAGTACATCTGTCATTGCCGAAAAGTTTATTTCGACAGTCCCTTGTCGCATCATGCTTGAAATACCAGCATCTAGGGATAATTCACGATCTGCCATACCTTCCAAAAGAGGACTATTATTAGCTTCAAAACCCTCTAAACGTGGTCTGATAATCATATTGACATGACCTTCTGCCCCATCAATGACACGATAACCCACTTTTAAACGTTCAATGAAGAAATTACCGCGCCTCATAATCATATAAGGTAAAGGCCAAATTCTATGATCAACTGCTTCAATAGCTTCACGACGAAACAGGATACCTAACCCTAGAATACCATGCCAACCGTTCCCTGGCTGGTAAGGGGAGCCAGCCAGGAGTGAGTGACTCAATCCAAGTAATCCCAAGCAACAAAATTTCTTCATCACATCCTCCTATACTGAACGTACTTGAAATCTGTTTCATAGATTTGATTTCAGTTCAGTCGCCAGTTGATTTTGAATGACAAATTTTTTATAACATATTAATATATAATATTCCAATTCTAATTGTAGAATGACAATTTAAAAAAATGGTCAATAAAATGGTCAATAAAACATTAACAAGCCCAGTGATACTTGTATTTGCGCTGACAGCCTGTACGACAGGTAGTGATCCCAGTTCAAGTCAAACTAGCTGGATGTCATCTAATAAATGTCCGTCTGGGGTAATGCTAAAAATTAACGGTAAAAGCACTCCTATTACAGCCCCTAATCCTTTTGGTGGAATTAAAAATCCAGGAATGGAAATTATCGGGGGTCGTTTTAATTTAGGTCTTATCACCAAAGAAGTGGGTATGTTTGAATTATTAGATTTTGCAGTGTCTGAACTACAGAGTGGCACTTTTACAGGAGATAAATTTCGTTTAACGCTAGTTAATTCACCTTATAAGGATGGAGTTTGTAGCAATGCTAGGTACAAACATGAATCAAAATTGATCATTGATGAGTACAACGCTGATACCGGTCAACTCAAAGGTTGCTTTTATGGCAAGCTTGACTGTGATGGTAAACTGGTTGAAATTAATGCAGCGGTTTCCGGATTGATTCCATAGTCCTTAATTGAACATTATAAGCAATCCGATTTTTTGAAAAAATCGGATTTCTGTATGCATCTTGTAAAAAGCAAATAAACCTTTGAATAACTACCCCTGTTTAAATTCAATTAATAACCGATCCGATTTATCGGTGTTAGTGCCTATCTACAATGAAGCCAGTAATATTGCACCTTTAATCAGCGAAATTCGTGCTGCTTTGGATGGTAAAATTACTTATGAGCTAATTTATGTTGACGATGGTAGCACCGATAACAGTTGGCAAGAGTTGCAAAATATGGCAACTCATTTTAAAACATTGCGCCTCATTCGTCATCAAAGATCTTATGGACAAAGTATTGCTATATTGACCGGGGTCAAATCGGCGCGAGCAGAGTGGATTGTCACTTTAGATGGTGACGGACAAAACGATCCTGCTGATATTTCACGCTTATTAGCGGTGTTGCAAGACCCTGATTGTTCACCTAAACTTCAATTAATAGCCGGTCACCGACGCAAACGTTATGATAATTGGCTCAAACGCTTATCCTCACGCATTGCCAACAGGATACGCCGCCGTTTATTACATGATAACACACTAGATACCGGTTGTAGTCTTAAGCTATTCTCACGCGAAGCTTTTTTAAATTTACCCCATTTTAACCATTTACATCGTTTTTTACCCGCGCTTTTTTTACGCAATGGGGGGCAAATCATTTCAATAGAAGTCAAACACCGCCCTCGCATACGAGGTGATTCTAAATATGGTCTATTTGACCGTTTAGGTGTGGGCATTATGGATTTATTAGGTGTAATGTGGTTACAGCGCCGCGCTTGTATAGCTTCAATTGTTGAGGATAGAACATGAAAAATGAAACCGTTTGGTTGATAATAGGTTTTTCGGGTCAGGCTTTATTTTCACTACGTTTTTTGGTGCAATGGTGGCACAGTGAACGTCAGCAACGTAGTGTGATTCCGATTGAATTTTGGTATTTTAGTATTGCTGGGGCTATGACTTTATTGGCTTATGCCATTTATCGTATGGATCCCGTGTTTATTGTGGGACAAATGACCGGGTTTTTTATTTATATGCGAAATTTGCATTTGATAAAAAAAGCTGGGCAGACTGAATCAACTTCGTAAATATGTTTAACACGCAAATTGATAAATATCAAAAAACCTGGCTTTACTGGAACAGTTTATGGCTGTTACTGGTACTTATCCCTCTTTTTAGTCGTACTTTTCTACAAATTGACGAAACTCGTTATGTGACAGTCGCTTGGGAAATGTGGATAGGGGGTGAGTGGCTCGTACCTTCACTGAATGGTGAACTTTATCACCATAAACCGCCCTTATTATTTTGGCTTATGCACTTAGGGTGGGCAGTTTTTGGCGTGAATGAATGGTGGCCGAGGATTATTCCTGGCTTATTTTCCTTGGGAAGTTTATGGCTAACTGCCCTTCTTGCTCGCCAATTATGGCCCCAACAACCTCAAATTGCCCAATGGGCACCGCTGATTTTATTAAGTAGTCTCTTATGGAGTCTGTTTACCAGTGCCACAATGTTTGATATGGTATTGGCATTTTTCACCTTATTGGGTATGGTAGCGATAGTCCATGCTGGGCATAAAAATGAGCTGAAAGCTTATGGATTATTAGGGGTAGCCATTGGTTTAGGTATTCTCACTAAGGGGCCGGTAATTCTATTGCACCTTTTGCCGGTAGCACTATTTGCTCCCTGGTGGCAACGCGCTCGTCAATTTTCATGGCGATCTTGGTATTTAGGTCTATTGGGTAGTACCCTGTTAGGTGCATTGATTGCCCTAGCATGGGCCATTCCTGCCGGTTTAGCCGGTGGCTCGGAATTTCGACAAGCACTATTTTGGGGCCAAACAGCGAATCGCATCGTTAATTCTTTTGCCCATAATCACCCACTGTGGTGGTATTTACCTTTATTACCGGTCGCCTTATTTCCTTGGTTGCTATGGCTACCTTTTTGGCGTGGTTTGTTACAACTACCCCAACACTTAAATGATAGGGAAGAGGGTGTACGCTTTTGCTTCTTGTGGTTGATATTGGCTTTGATAGCTTTTTCCTTGATCAGTGGTAAACAATTACATTATTTATTGCCAACATTGCCCGCCTTTGCGCTATTGATGACTTATCTTATAGTCAAACTCCCGATTGAAAAACAACAGCGAAGATGGGATACGCTTTTGCCGGCACTCGTCATTATGATGATGGGCATACTACTGATTATGGCACCTCATTTATATCCAAAGTTACGCGTACCTATTTGGGTGTCCCAAATTTCAGCTTTACCTGGTATTATTTTGATTATATTAAGCGGCATATTGATAACCTGGAAAATTTCCCAGGTCAAACTGCGACTATTGTTAATCAGTGTTATTGGGATATTATTTAGCCTAATTTTGCCACTAACAATTATTCGAGCGGCAGGACCAGCTTATGATTTACACGAAATTAGCCAACATATTAGCACCCTACAACGTCGCGGTGAAAAATTTGCCCATTTTGGTGACTATCATGGTCAATACCAATTTTTAGGACGCTTAAAAAAACCATTGACTGTTGTTGATGAATATACTATTTGTCCCTGGTTAGCTCAACATCCGCAGGGTCAATTAATAGTCT
This sequence comes from Gammaproteobacteria bacterium, assembly GCA_003645255.1. GTDB lineage: Bacteria > Pseudomonadota > Gammaproteobacteria > Beggiatoales > Beggiatoaceae > QNES01. The sequence goes on along the minus strand of QNES01000071.1, from coordinate 5,316 downwards.
ATTTTTCATCTAGCTATAAAAAGTTAAGTCAATATGCTAATTATGTACAAGCTTATCGTTCTAAAGTTGTTGGGATTATTGATGCACAATTTTTATATGGGGCGTGTATAATAGTTAATGCTAGAAATCCGATAAAATAGTATTTCTCATAAGTCAATCTTGAAGTAGAAAATGAAAATTTATCACAGACTCCGAACTAAATTAATTCTTATGTTTTCTATTGTCACCTTGGTTCCAGCACTGGTTACAGGCATTTACGCCATGCTGGTCTCAAGCGAAACTCTGCGGACGCAGGCAGTGACAACACAAAGCACTGAAGCAAAAATGCTGGCTAATAATATCACCTCTTTTTTGTCGGTGGTTAAAGGTGATCTCCTGTTTTTGAGTCAATCGCCTTTGATGAATGACTACTTGAATTTGCGTAAGGAAACCTTACCAAACGTTCAGCTTATGTTGGAAGAAAAACGACAAAGCTTAGAAAAAGAATTTTTAGCTTTTTCTCGTAACCGTCGTATTTATTATCAAATTCGCTACCTTGATAAAACTGGGCAAGAAATAGCGAGGGTAGATTCAAATGGTTTAAAAAGTTGGATCGTTGAACGTGAAAAGTTGCAAAATAAATCGGATCGTTACTATTTCAAAAAAACTATGCGTTTATTTAGTAATCGCATATTTGTTTCGCCCTTAGATCTCAACCGTGAAAGAGGGGAGATCGAAGTTCCTCATAAGCCGGTTATTCGCTATGCCGTGAGCGTCTATGATGATAATGATGCTAAGGCGGGGATTGTCATTATAAATATTGATGCCAATCAATTTCTTAGACCACTTGATGACGTACGCCTGATCAATCAAGACGGTTATTTCGCCAATCATCCTGATCCCAAAAAATGTTGGGGAGGACCTAGCGATTTAGATAGTGGCTATAGTTTAGATCAGGAATATCCACAATTAGCCACAAAAATTCGGGGTAAAGACGGTATTATAAGTACGCCAGCATTAACGCTGTCCCATTTACAAATTTCTGTGTCTGGTTCGGCGGATGACTGGATTTTGATTGTTCAACGTGATACTGATGAGATTCTTAGGAGTATAGTCGCATTTCGTATTACATTTATCGTTATTCTTATTATGGCAGTGTTGATTGCTTTTGTTTTTGCGCTACTGTTTAGTGCCAAAATTACTAGCCCTATTGAACACTTAACCCGCCTTGCTGATGCTATCAGTAAGGGTGAACTGATTAACCATCATGTCAGTGTAAAGGACAAAGGTGAAATTGGTCAATTGGCTCAAGCTTTTGAACGGATGCGAGTGAGTATGATCAAATCTTTTGAAAGACTGCGTAAACAATCTAAACTTTAACGAAAAACCTGACAGGTTTTTTTTAAAAACCTGTCAAGTCTCAAAAATCCTTTCTTATGGACCATTTGAAAGTATATTTATCAGAACTGCATTATGTTAGCATATCCCCAATTAGTAGCAGAAATACAGCGTTTATCTTCTTCAGGGCAAACCGGTACAATATTTATTAGAACCGATGATGGTCATTTAGTGCGAATTGTCTTAAATGAAGGAAAAATTACCTATGTCGTTTTTGACACTAAGCAACGTGGCTATGACGCTATCCCACTCATTCAGAAAATCATAAAAGGGCAATTACAGTTTGCAGATGGCATTTTTGAAACCGCTCAAGAAGTCCCGTTACCAAACACTTCTGATATTATTCAGATGTTTACTGAAGATGAAGACTCGCCTTCTACGCAAACGCCTTCTAATGTTAAAGGTATCATTCAACATATTAAAAAGGCATTGGCAAGTTACATAGGACCTATTGCCATGATTGTGTGTGATGAATACATTGAAAAAACGGGTTCTCTTAAAACTGTGGGCGATATTTTTACCATGCTGGATGCAATCGCTCTAGAGATTGATAACCCTAAAGACGAAAAAACTTTTAAAGAACAACTCAAAAAGGATATGGCTAAAATAGGACTGATTTAGTTTTTGGACACTTAGTCAGTTTGTAAAACCTGTCAGGTCTGCCATTTTCAAAGTCAAAACTTTCAATTAATATGCTTAAACAGGAAAACACCCAGTTATCATCAAAAGAACGTTATATTGCCACACGCAATGTTACCCTAGTAGGAGCACTTGGTAATATTTTGATGACCATTTTTAAACTGATATTTGGTATCTATGGTCAATCACAAGCCCTAATTGCTGATGGCTTGCATTCGTTATCAGATTTAATCAGTGATAGCGTCGTATTAGTCGCGGCTAAATATAGTTCATTGGATGCTGATGCTGATCATCCTTATGGACATGGTCGCTTTGAAACTTTAGCCACTGTCATTATTGGTGCTTTACTTATATTAGTTGCAGCGGGAATGTTAATAGATGCCGGGCGACGTTTGTTAGAACCTGAGTTGTTATGGCACCCGACTGGCATTACCCTAATTATTGTTGCCCTGTCTATTTTACTCAAAGAAGCCTTATATCAATATACTATCTATATTGCTAAACAGGTACGTTCACAAATACTACGGGCTAATGCTTGGCATCATCGTAGCGATGCGATTTCATCGGTGATTGTATTCGTTGGAATCGCCGGTAGCCTAGTGGGAATCCATTGGTTGGATGCGGTAGCCGCGATTGGGGTCAGTTTTATGATTGCTCAAATTGGCTGGTCCCTGGGTTGGGGCGCTGTTAGAGATTTAGTTGATACCGGCTTAGATAAAAATCAAGTCAATCAGATTAAAAAAATTATTAAATCAGTCGATGGTGTTCAGACTTTACATGAATTACGCACCCGCAAAATGGGAGCCGATGCCTTAGTGGATGTGCATATCATGGTCAATCCCCGCATCAGTGTATCAGAAGGTCATCAAATTGGGGAAATGGTACGAACTCGTTTGACTCATGAAATCGAAGATGTGACTGATGTACTGGTACATATTGATCCTGAAGATGATAGAAATTCCAATTCCAATTTAAATTTGCCACTACGTCATGAAATCATAAGCCGTTTACAAACCTGTTGGCAATCTTTAGAAGCGAGTCATGCGATTGAACAATTCACTTTACATTATTTATCAGGAAAAGTGACTGTAGATATTTATTTACCGTTAAGCATTGCGCCAGAATTAAAAGAGGCACAGACCTTATCACAACGTTTTAAAGATTTAGGTGCTAGTCAACCGGATATTCATCTTATTAATGTTTATTATCGCTAAATTTGGCTAAATGCTAGACCTGACAGGTTTTAGAACTCAGATATTTTGGCTTTCAAAACGAGAATATCAAGTTTTATCATACTGTTTGCACTATATGTATGATAAACTTTCAATAAAGCTATCAAGTTAAATAACCAGTTGAAATAACTGATAACTGATAATGGGCAACCACAAGGGATTGCCCCTACTACTGATAACATAAGGAGTTTAAAAAGTATATGTCAGGTGAAAATGTATTAAACATGATTAAGGAAAACCACGTTAAATTCGTTGACTTCCGCTTTACTGATACCAGAGGCAAGGCACAACATGTCTCAGTTCCAGCCCACGTCATTGATGAAGACTTGTTTGAAGAAGGCAAAATGTTTGACGGTTCATCAATTGCGGGTTGGAAGGGTATCAATGAATCTGATATGATTTTGATGCCAGAACCCGAAACCGCCGTTTTGGATCCGTTTACTGATGAAATTACCTTAAACTTACGTTGTGATGTGATTGAACCAACTACAATGCAGGGCTATGAGCGCGATCCCCGTTCTTTAGCAAAACGAGCGGAAAATTATCTCAAATCCACCGGCATTGCTGATACTGCCTATTTTGGTCCAGAAAATGAATTTTTCATTTTCGATGATGTACGTTGGGGTTCTGACATCAGTGGCTCATTCTGTAAAGTGGATTCGCAAGAAGCCGGTTGGAATTCAGAAAAAGCCTATCCTGATGGCAATTTAGGACATCGCCCTTCTTTAAAGGGCGGTTATTTTCCAGTTCCACCGGTTGATTCTCAACATGATCTTCGCGCTGCCATGTGTTTAACCCTGGAAGAAATGGGCATTACAGTTGAAGTCCATCACCATGAAGTGGCGACTGCTGGGCAAGGTGAAATCGGCGTTGGCTTTAATACCCTGGTTAAAAAAGCTGACGAGGTACAAATTCTGAAGTATGTGGTTATGAATGTCGCGCATGGCTACGGCAAAACCGCTACCTTTATGCCCAAGCCGCTAGTTGGTGATAACGGCAACGGTATGCATGTGCATCAATCTCTCAGTAAAGATGGCAATAATATTTTTTCTGGCGATAAGTATGGCAATCTATCAGAAACTGCCCTTTACTATATTGGCGGAATTCTCAAACATGCTCGCGTTATCAACGCATTTAGCAATGCCACGACTAACAGCTACAAGCGTTTGGTCCCCGGTTTTGAAGCCCCCACATTGTTAGCTTACTCAGCACGTAACCGCTCGGCTGCTGTGCGTATTCCTTTTGTTACAAATCCCAAGGCTCGCCGAATTGAAATCCGTTTTCCAGATTCCACAGGCAATCCATATTTTGCCTTTACTGCTATGTTGATGGCAGGATTGGATGGCATTCAAAATAAGATCAATCCAGGGGCACCTATGGATAAGGATTTATATGATTTGCCGCCTGAAGAAGAAAAAAACATTCCGACGGTGTGTTTTTCTTTGGAACAAGCCCTGGATGTGCTTGATAAAGATCGTGAATTCTTGCTTGCTGGTGGCGTTTTCACTAATGACTTGATTGATGCCTATATCGAGCTGAAAATGGAAGATGTCACACGTCTGCGTATGACGACTCATCCGATAGAGTTTGATATGTATTATAGTTTGTAAAGTTTATCCTTCCGAACACCTGCATAAGAACCATCCAATCTGATAGGTTTTAAAAATCTGTTGTTAGAAATCCGATTTTTTTTAAAATCGGATTTCTTTTTATTCAAAGAGGTTTTCAAATGACAGATAATATCAAAGAATTAGTTGAGCGATTTCAAAATAGACTTAATGAATTTTGCTCTAATCAATACAAAGAAGTACATATGCGTCAAGAATTTATTGATCGCTTTTTTGAAATACTCGGTTGGGATATGTATGGAGATCGGGTGACATCGTTTATTAATCGGGAGGTGATTCTTGAAGATAAGGTTCAAATAGAGGGCAAAACCAAAGCACCCGATTATGGTTTTTATATTAATACTAAACGCCAATTTTTCCTGGAAGCAAAAAGAGCCAGTCTGGATATTTTTTCTGATAAAGAAAGTGCCTTTCAGCTACGCCGTTATGGTTGGTCCGCT
>QNES01000070.1 GCA_003645255.1 Gammaproteobacteria bacterium | reverse complement strand
GCAAAATGATCATATTCGTCGATTAACAGGTAAAGGCGATAAGGGGTTTGTCGTACCGCATTCAAAAGGGAAAGAAACGAAATAATCGCATCTTCTGGTTCAATCGGGATATTTTTTGAAAGCTTTGAAGCATAATTATCCGCAAAATCTTGAATACAAGAATTGATATAGCGATTTAATCTCTGGTGTATTTGCGTGGAATCGCCCTTGGAATTGACATTAGAAAAATCCCACTTCATCACAAAATACTGATTATGTTTCTCAGTTGGGTTTTGCCCAATCGCTAAATCTCCAAACAACTTATCAAATTCTTCTGCCTTTGCCACATCATAGTAATTTTCCAGCGTTGATAACAGCAAACTTTTACCAAAACGACGAGGGCGCAAGAATAAGAGTTGATAGCCTATTTCTTCAATCAGTCGAATATGTGAAGTTCGATCCACATAAAAATAGTTTTCTGTTCTCAGTAGATAAAAATCACTGAAGCCATAAGGAAATTTCAACATATTTTAGTTCTCCTAAGTGTATTAGACTTATCCCTTTTTAATTGTAGGGTGGGTAGGAATTTCATTACAACCCACCATTTTTCAAGGTAGCGGTGGGTTTCCTACCCACCCTACATGTAAGTAGGTACTCAAAAGTCTTTTCGAGGTTTAGAAATCCGTTAATAATCAATGCTTTAGCATAAAACAAAAATGTTAAAATATTTATGCGTACCTACTTATCCCCATTTAGCAATGCTTCCATAAACAATTTTTCATCTTCTAAATAATACAATTTTTCATTATCAGCTTCTAAAAAATCATAAGTTTCAGCAAATATTTTTTCCATTAGCCCTTGTGAGATTCCTTTATTAAATTTATGCCATTTTTCGCCTATTATCCAAAAGTTATTATTATCAGTTTCAATCTTTATGTTTCTTTTGCCTTTTATAGAGAACAAACCCTCTGCACCTGATTGATAGTAGTAGATGTCATATATTTCTACGGCATTTAAAAAATATAAATTTGTGCCACCTGCAATAATATTCCTGGCAATAACATTAGACTTGTCCGGAAATAATTAATTCATATATTTCATAGACTTAATATAACCTGAAAAATAAAACCTGAAAAAAATCAATAAGTTATATTAATTGGGTTTAATTTGACAATTATATAATTTATCATGTTATAATGATAATACGATAAAAAGTTAATAAAAAATAATAGATTGGGTCGACAAAAATGTTTAATTATTTGAATTCAACGAGAAGTGAACGACAATTAAAAGCACTAACCGGTTTGAGCAAAAAGCCATTTGAAATACTCTTACCGTTTTTTTCTGAAAGTTTAACCGAAATCTCTTTGGAAGCTTATTAAAAAAACCGCACCAAACGAAGTCGTCGTCCTGGTGGTGGACGAAAAGGGCAATTACGGCTCCAGGAAAATAAGTTGTTTTTCATTCTACTTGAAAAACTATAACAAAAAACTCAAAACAAAAAATCGCTTCCAGCTGCTATTATTACATCAATTATTAACCACTTATGGTTCGGTGATTCCAAAACGGTTTTTTGGAATTTTGGAGTGGCTTCAAACCCCGCGTCAATCACTTTTTGCTCGTTTCGGTTCCAATCAATTGGATGACGATTGGAAGTGTTCATCTGACTCATCTAACCCGGTTTGACCAAATTGTCTTGATGTGGTTACAATTTGCTTTTTATTAGGTGATAAAAATGCTAAATTGGCTACTGCAAAAATTACGCTATAAGTGAAAAGCGAAGCTAAAATTTAAAAACTTGACCGCTCGGAGTATATTTTAAAGAGTGAGATTAAATTGCTATAATGTCTAATGTACTCAAGTTTTGCTTTCCAAAATTAGGAGGTATTATGCGCACTTCCCTTTCTTTAGCACTTAGCTTGAGCATTAATATTGCTCTTGCTTCTGAAAACATTAAAAATGATGCCATTAATGCAGCCCCGGTTTGTTCACAAATAATCTATTCGGATGAATCTGATACAACCACCAGGGGTGCATTATCTGATCAACGTCGTCGTGGTGATTTTGAAGTGAAGGATGATGAAAAATCAACTCCACCTCATGTTTGGGCATTGAATATTGCCAGTGAAACGAGCCGGTTTTGTTATATTGCCCAAGAAGAGGTAAGCATCTGGTTACCTCAACGTGAACAAACTGGATCAGTCGTGATTAAAAAACGTCGATCTGGAAAAATTGAACTACCTTGGTCAGCTTCTGAAGAAACCCTGGCCTGGCCTGTCGATAAGATGCCACTTCAATCAAAGAGCCGCTATTCAGTGAAACTTGATGGATTTCCTTTAAAGATTATCACTTTGTGCAGAATACCAGCTAAATACAAAACCGTGGCTGAAAAAGCGGAATGGATGATGCAACGGGGTTGTAAAGAACAAGCGGAAATGCTTCTTAAAGAAGGGCAGAATCGTTAAATACTGATTATCATGAAAATCTGCTGGAGTTCAACTTCACCATATTAATAACTTATGCACTATAAAGATTTACGTGATTTTATCACTCAATTAGAACAATTAGGCGAACTTAAACATATTTCTCTGGAAATTGATCCCTATTTGGAAATGACCGAAATTTGTGATCGCACTTTGCGAGCTGGGGGACCTGCCCTATTGTTTGAAAATCCTAAAGGGCATCGTATCCCTGTTTTGGGTAATTTATTTGGTACACCACAGCGAGTCGCACTGGGTATGGGACAAACATCTGTGACCGCTTTGCGGGAGGTGGGCAAGTTATTGGCTTTTTTGAAAGAACCGGAGCCACCGAAAGGTTTTAGAGATGCGTTGGATAAATTTCCGCTATTTAAGCAAGTTTTGAATATGCATCCAAAAGTGGTTAATAAAGCACCTTGTCAAGAAAATGTATGGATGGGTAATGAAGTTGATTTATCCCGCATACCCATACAAACTTGTTGGCCTGAGGATGCGGGCCCTTTAATTACATGGGGGTTAGTTATTACCCAGGGGCCACATAAATCCCGTCAAAATTTAGGGGTTTATCGCCAGCAAGTGATTGATAAAAATAAAGTGATCATGCGTTGGTTATCTCATCGGGGCGGTGCCTTAGATTTTCAGGAATGGCAACAAGTTCATCCAGGTAAACCCTTTCCCATTGCGGTGGCATTGGGTACTGATCCAGCGACGATTTTAGGCGCCGTCACACCGATACCGGATAGTTTGTCAGAGTATGCCTTCGCCGGATTGCTGCGTGGGAGTCGAACTGAAGTCACGTCCTGTTTAACGCATCCGTTACAAGTACCAGCGAGGGCAGAATTTATCTTAGAAGGATTTATTTATCCCGATGAAATGGCACCTGAAGGGCCTTTTGGAGATCACACGGGCTATTATAATGAAGTCGAAAACTTTCCTGTATTTACTATAGAACGTCTGACGCATCGTCATCAACCCATTTATCATAGCACCTACACCGGTCGTCCTCCCGATGAGCCTGCGATTTTAGGGCTTGCGTTAAATGAAGTGTTTATACCCCTCTTACAAAAACAATTTCCTGAAATTATTGATTTTTATTTACCACCGGAAGGTTGTTCTTATCGTATGGCAATCGTGAGTATTCATAAACAATACCCCGGTCACGCTAAACGGATTATGTTTGGCGTGTGGTCATTTTTGCGCCAATTTATGTACACTAAATTTGTCATTATCACAGATGGTGATGTGAATATCCGCGATTGGAAAGATGTGATTTGGGCTATGACAACGCGCATGGATCCAGTTCGTGATACTTCGATTATTGAAAATACGCCGATTGATTATTTAGACTTTGCTTCGCCGGTATCTGGTTTAGGGGGTAAAATGGGTTTGGATGCGACTAATAAGTGGCGTGGAGAAACACAACGTCAATGGGGCAAACCGATTTGCATGACAACTGAGGTTAAAGAAAAAATTGATAGCTTATGGGATGAATTAGTGTTTTAGAAATTATTTTGTGCACGTTCCTTAGTTGAAAACGATTTTTTGACTTTCAAGGTAACTCTCTGTTTTTCTTTTTCAATAACGAAATTAGGGAATTATCCCCGCAAACGTTTTAATAAAAATACATCAGAAGCTGAAATCGCTGAAAAAAAACAGCAAGTAAACGTAGGGTGCGTCCCACGCACCTTTCACATAAAGTGTGTGAAGGTAAACACCCTACACTCGCTAATTCATTGAGGACATCATTGAGATAGTAAATAATGATATTGGAATCCAATACATAAGGTTCTATCATTAGTCCCACCCTGGGCTGTTAAATTTAGCGTGGTTTTACCCATTATTTTTCACCCTATTTTTGTTCCTTGATGTGCTATCGATCTCCGATTTTTGCCAAAAATCGGATTTCTAATCTTAGCTTAAAAACCGGGTGAAAAATAAATGACAAAATCGCTCCAAATTTCACACCCCAGTCCCACCCCCGATCCCATTCTCGACGCATTTCGTTGATTTCCTTATCAATTTCGTCCAAGATTTTACCACTGCTCCAAGCACCACAAGCACATTCCAATATGTCGTCTATATCAAAGTCATCTGGTTTTTTTTGTGCATGTTCTACATTCATCACAATCACAACAGGCACTTATTTATCAAACTTTGGCGCTGCTTGGTTAATCCAATGAAATTGATTGTCACTATAAATAGCTTCGTAAGTTTGCAACATGGATATTCTCCAATCAAAATTAAAATATTTTCAAATAGGATAAATTATACCAAAAATGAATTTTTTGAGAAAGATATTGGAAAGCAAACGACACTCCCTAAAAAGAGAATGCCGTTTTATTTTTAAAAGGTGGGTTTCGCGATAGCGAAACCCACTCTACGCTTGCTAACCTGCGTGTTCGCCCGCAGCGATACTTAATGGCATTGACCCAACTGCCACCCAATAGGATACTTTTTTAATTAGATATGATATGTTAATATATTAAATCCAATTTCAATATTTGAGTGAATATTATGATTACACATGATAAATGGAATAAAATTTTAGGTACAGCAACTATTATTATAGGGATTATTGTCAGTATCGAATCTTCTTTCGGTCTTTTTGCCTACCCTCCATTATGGATTGGCTATGGCATTTTAATATTAATAAGCTTATGGTTCATTTTTAGAAAAGTCCAGGCTCAGAAGTTTTTGGGTTCACAAGAACCCACTCCTAATAAGCTTGAAAACGAGACGACGCTAAGTCAACTAAGAGTTGATCTTGATCGATTACCAGAACCTACCACCCAATTGGTGGGGCGCGAAACCGAATTAGCGCAACTGGATGAAGCCTTCAAAGATCCGAAAAAGGCTATTGTCGCCATGATTGCCGGGGGCGGGGTTGGCAAATCCGCCTTAATCTGGGAATGGTTTCGAGGTTTGAGTTTTTTTTCAAAAAACTCAAACCTCGAAAACATCTTGAACCCAAATATGGCGAGGCAACTCGTGTATTTGCCTGGTCATTTTATAGCCAAAATTCACATCAAAAGCTGAATTCATCCGCGCCTTTTTTTGAAGCGGCTTTACCTTTTTTTGATTATAAAGGAACGATACCTAAAGATGAAATCGAAAAGGCGAGGGCTTTAGCCGAACGGCTACGCGAACACCATTCCCTATTATTGTTAGATGGATTGGAACCATTACAACATCCAGTACATATGCAAGGGGGTGAAGTCACTGATGTCGCCATCAAAGAACTATTGCGTTGTATTCGCTATTATCGCTTAGGTGAATCAGGCGATAAAAGTTTAGTGATCATTGCTACCCGTCAACCCGTGGTTGAACTTGAAAAATGGGAGGGTTATGTCCCTATTGATTTGCAGGTTTTAAGCGATCAAGCTGGTGCTAATTTATTACAAAGTCTCAACGTCAAAGGTAGCCAAGCTGATTTAGAAGCGGCTAGTCATGATATGGGGGGACATGCATTAGGATTAGTTTTAATGGGCAGGTTATTGGTTGAACGTTTCCATGGTGACATCCAACGCCGCGATCAATTACCTAATTTATTTGAAGAAAGTTTAGCAGGGGAAAATGCCCTGCACGTATTACGTTATTATGATAAAGACTATTGGCAATCAGCTAACTTTATTCAACGTGTTTACCACCGTTTCAAAAAACCAGTTGTGTTAGAACGGATTTTATTACGTTTAATGGGACTCTTTGAACGCCCGATGGGGCTTCCCGAAAAACAAATTTTGGTGGAACGCGCCGAATATGCTAAACCTTTAGCCCAGTTAAAGCGTAAGGATTGGCAACAATTAGAGCAACGCTTAGAACAGGCTGGTTTGTTATTGAAAGACGATAGTCATGGGGAACGACACCAATGGGATACGCATCCTTTGGTACGCCATTATTTTGGTCAAACCTTTCGGGAACGAGAACCAAAAGCCTATCGGCAAGCACAACAAGTGTTATTTGAATATTATCAATCGGTCCCAGAAAAACATCAACCTGACAGGTTAGAAAAATTAGAACCACTATACAGAGCTGTCGTTCATGGCTGTTTAGCTGGTGAATATCAAAAAGCGTGGAAAGAAGTCTATATTGAACGCATCCGTCGTGGTAGTGAGCATTATAGCACAAAACAATTGGGGGCTTATGCTCACGACTTGACCGCGTTGTCCGCTTTTTTTCCAGACGGTTGGGACAAACCGGTGAATAATGGTTTGATCGAACAAGATTTGGCTTTATTATTGGGACAAACTTCTTTTTATATGATGTCGTTAGGACGCTTATTTGAAGCGATTAAACCCCGACAAATTGATATTAAAATCGTTGATCGACTTAAAATGTGGGCTAATGCCGCAGTTTCAGCCCGCAATTTGGTCGATTTACATATACTCATTGGACAACTGGATGAAGCCGAAAACGTGGCTCAACAGGCTCTTAAATATGCCAATCAGACTAATAAAAATCCACTGTTTAGTCAAATGGCGAGCCACGCAAAATTAGCCACCGTCTTGCATCGGCTGGGCAAATTGAATGAAGCTTTAGAACAATTTACCCTCGCTGAAAAATTGCAAGCAAAGCGCAACCCTGAATCACCTTACTTATGTTCATTATGGGGTGCTCAATATTGTAGTTTATTACTTGATCAGGCGACTTCTGCCGAGGTGACGGATGCCGTTTTAAATCGCGGTCAGTATGCCCATGAAATGGCTTGCCATGATAATCAATTAGTGGATAAAGCATTGAATTCCCTTACCATAGCCAGGGCACAAAACCCGATGCTCATTGATCCTTCCGAACATTTAATCTACTTTAATGAAGCGGTTTTAGGCATTCGTAAAGCCAGCAAAATGAATTTTTTGCCAATGGTGTTACTTGCACGGGCTAATTTTTCACGTTTCCAGCAAGATATTGAAGCCGCACAACGTGATCTTGATGAAAGCTTAGATATTATCCAAACTTGTGGAATGAAACTTTTTTTGGTTGATACTGCCCTGTTACAGGGAAACCTTTATCTTGATCAAAATAGCACTGCCAATGAATGCTATAAAACGGCAAAAGAATTTATTGAAATTACCGGCTATCATCTTCGTGATCCAGAATTGGATTTGTTAGGTGCTAGAATCGCTTTTTCTGAGAATGATTTAGATAAAGCCCAATTATATTTGCAAAAAGCACGAGAAATGCTAGAAAAAATGGGCTATTGTGGATTGTTATCTGCGTGGGAACGGGTGGAATCAGAATTAAAAAATTAACAAAATAATCTGTTCTATTCTGAACATTCTCAAATGTTGCCTATTCTTATGTAGGGCAATCCCTTGTGGTTGCCCATTCTTATTATACTTTACACCGTCACAATTTGCGTTTTTGTCATTTCAAGTGAAACGAGCCAGGTAGGGCTCCTAACGTGTTTTTGGTGCAGCGGCAACAAGCGACTCATCATTCCCCAATTTTTACGTTTGCGATAGAAGGTAACTCTAAAAATGTCTGAACTTCATGATAAAGGTGAACAGATTAATAACACGCAAATTTTGCCCCAATTACCGATAGAAAAATTAAAAGGCAAAATTATAGTGATTGAGATAAAATCGGCTGACTATTTCATTGAAAATACCGTTTTCAATTAAAGGGACCAGGGTCTAATTGTTTTTTTAACATTACAATTTGTATAAAAATCCAATATTAAAAATTAAATCGAGCATGGCCCCTTTTTCATTATTCTTTCTAATTTAGATTTTTAGCATTTTTTTGTACTCAATATCTAAATAATCATCAACTGCATCGGCATCTATGTGTCCTGCATTATGCCAAACAGATAACTCTTTTAAAGCTAGCGTGCCAAACCTTGCCCAACCCATTAAATTTGTACGCAACAGAAATTGGAGCATGTTGCCACTAGAACGAAGTGCAGCGTCTCCTACATCAATAAGACAAAGAGAACCATGACCAATTAACAACATACGCCTAAGCTCTGGGTTGCTCGCTGAAGGGATACATTCGCTCCAAGCTTTTTTATGATAACTATAGTGAACTCCTCTTTAATACGTTTTTCTAATTCAATTCGCTGAGTAGTAGACATCAACTGCTGATATGGATCAGAAGTTAAGTCAACATTGTGCTTGAAAGCATATTCTTCAACACAAGACATATACTCACTCCAGCTCATTTTACTGTCAAAATCTATTGTTTCAATAGTATCTAGTTTGGGAGTGCATAACTGAAGTTCATCATCAGATACTTGTATAGATGATTCTAATTCTTTGAAGGCATCAGAAGTCGTATTAACCGAATTTTCGTCGAAAGATATATTGTTTTGTTCAAGTCGAGCCTCCATGTCATTTAGCATTGCATCCAAACAGGCATCGTTTTCAGCTTGACTCATTATTAGCGTGTCTAAAGCAGAATCGATTTTAGATACTTGGTCTTCTGCACTTGAAAGCTGATGTTTTTGCACCAGCATTGCAGCAGCATGATCGTCTTTTTTGTTCATTTCGAGAAAAAACCGGTAATTTTGCGTTTAGCTTTATCAGTCATGTCACTAGCAGCTCCTTTCAATACAGCAGCTGCTTTAAAATAACCAATCACTTCAAATACACTTACTAACTTTTCAAGCTCTTTAGTCGGTATTTCTGGCTTGAGCCTAAGTTGCTTCACATTTTGCATTTCACCATCTTTAGTTCCTTCCTGAACGATTTGTTCTTCATAGTATTCCAGAACGATGGTGTAGTACTGTTTTTTAGTCTGCTCAGATGTCAAAGACTTTAGTTTAGATTCATCTAGAACCTTTAAACTTGGATATTTAGATATAATTACACTGTTTTGTATAGTGTCAGATTTTTTATTCAACTGATTGCCAGCGCCTGTTAGTACGATCATCATCAGCACTAATTTTTTGATTTTTGCATCTTGCTGACTGTGGCGGCTAGATAACGCTTCATTCAATTTAATTGTTATGTAGTTTATATCACCTACTAATAAAGAAATCGTAGCCTGAGTCTGCTCTATCACAGAATGTAACATGAGCTCTCTGCCTGTGGTTGTATTAGCACTGGTAATATAACGAATTCCTTTGTATGCACCCACACCGAGCAATACAGCTACACCAATTCCAGTCGCCATACTAGAAAAACCTAGCACACCACCTAACCCCAAGGCTGCTAATCCTGATGTCATACCAGCAGCCGACATACCAACAACAGAGCCTGACAAATACACAGCGGCAAGTGGAACACCCACAGCACCAGCGCTTGCAGTCAGTTCTTTTATTCCTTTTTTAAATGCCGCATCAGTGAAATCTCCATCCAACATCTTAAAGTCCAACATAATTGTCTGAACCGCAAGCTCGATTTCTTTATCCGATACATCAAACAAAGATTGATTTGCCGTTAAAAACTCGAAATTTCTATAAGAAAAGTATTTATAAGAAGCTTCATTTGCACTTATAAATGTGTTAATTAAATCTTTCACCAAGGATATCTTGATTGATTTGTTGTGACTCCCAGCTTCTTTATCAATAGTATCTAAAAGCTGTTCAAGCGGTTCTTGCCCTGCTTCAGATATTGTATATTCCCTTAACTTAAAACGAGAGTCAGTGCTTAAATCAAGGCGGGTCATCAATAATAGAATTTCTGCCAACTCTTTTTCATCCACTTCGCCATCATCAGCGAACGTCATATTAATTATGACTTTAACGTAAGCGATTTTAAGCTTTTCTGACATTTCTGCCAAAGTAGTAACGATTTGATTTTCTGCTTCAAATTCGTCAAAATCATAAAATGCCTCTTTCAATAGATCTGCAAGCTTTTTGTAATTGCAACTTGATAAATCCTTTAACGTTACTGTTTTACCACTACTCAAGGTAATCTCAATGTACTCTTCACGCTTCTCTTTGCCTTTTTCGTTTACCGTGACATTTTCTATATATTCAACAGATTCAAAATCATTGAAGTGGAGTTCGGTAGGTTCTGAAGAAGAAGGTTTATAGATGATTTTTTCACCCGTAAAAACCAGCCCCTCTTTTGCACTACCAAATGAAGTGTTGTCGTAGATTGCGAGAATTGAATCGAGATTATCTTCACAATTAAACGCTTTCACCGCGTTATTCAATTTCTTGCCAGGTATTTCAGGCGCAACAAACACATTTTTGCTTACAGCACCAATATTCTCTTTAATAAAAGCATTTATATTTTTCATAGTTATACTAAACGAAAATCAAATCCATTATTGGAATTTGCTAGTACTCACCTCAACCAATAATTAGCGAGCGTAGGGTCAATGCCATTAAGTTAAGGAATTTTAGCGGAATCCAAACCGTAAGTAATGGATTATTCGGTTTAAAATTAAAGAATTTCCAAATCTAAAGGTTTGGACTCCAATGCTTAACTTAATGGCAGTGGAGCGTAGGGTGGGTAGAGCGATAGCGAACCCCACCATTCCATATCAAAAGCCCCAAGTCCATGACAAAGCGGGAAATAATAATTGAGTAATTGGGAGCAGAGTAACATTAATTACGATTGTTTCTTCTTATATGAATCAATACCACAATTAAAACGACTACCCTTTACGCTTGAAACTTGGGTTTCAAGTGCTTGTGCTAAAGGACCGGGACCATAGATACAAAAAAAAGTTCTCAGTGGCGGAAGTCAATCATTAATCGCCAAAAATTGGGAGTCATGATTTGGGCATGAATATTATCACATCTTGAAAAAAGGTCAAGCATTTTATGAAATAATTTTTTAGGTCAAAAAAAATATTTCTTCAAATTTTATAATTTTAAAGGTTTCAGGCAATATAAAAATATTTTTGTCTGTTCTTATGCTTAATTGGCAATTCTTAATTGGCAATTTTTAATTGCTAATTGAATTATGAATTAATCT
This sequence comes from Gammaproteobacteria bacterium, assembly GCA_003645255.1. Taxonomy (GTDB): domain Bacteria; phylum Pseudomonadota; class Gammaproteobacteria; order Beggiatoales; family Beggiatoaceae; genus QNES01. The sequence goes on along the minus strand of QNES01000070.1, from coordinate 8,701 downwards.
GCCCTACTGATGCTATATCCTTTTTTCGGGTTCCCACGCGCCAGCGTCAATGCCATTAACCCTACACTAACCCAACCTACCTGGTACAAACAGTTCAAATCGAAATTCGCATTATAAGCTAAAATACAAAACGGGAAGTTATTTTGTGACCATTCCTTAGCCAGGTAGCCCACCATTCAGGGGTTGACAAGCGCAAAATTTTTGAGATTGAAAGGTGGGCAACAACAAGACGTTAGAGCCCTACCTGGCTAGGAATGTAGCTCATTTGAAGTGAAAACCTCTCTGTTCAAAATTATCAGGAAAATATATTGGCACAAAAAATGCTGTGTTTTGAAAGTGCGGAAAGCGGAGGTTTCCGTACTACTTCCAAATCGGAGCAACCTTGTGATTGCCCTTTTAGCTAATCTTTGTGAAATTATTATTCACCTGCATTTCTTGAATAAACTTATTGTTTTCAGAGGTTCTTGCAAAACTCTGAATATATAAGGTTTAAGAAATCGGATTTTTGAAAAAATCGGATTTCTAAGCTTGAAAAAGGTGAGTTTTGCAAGGGGCTCTTCAGTGAAAATATTTATCTGAAAAACTAGGATAAGCACAATTTCACATTTATCATTGGGGAAATTTTTATGTTGAAAAAATACGGTTATTTATTGAGTATAATGGCTTTAGCCTTAGCATCGCCCATAACCAATGCCACTTATTACGTTTCCAGTTCGAGCGGAAACGATGCTAATGATGGCACTTCAGAAGCCACCGCGTGGCAAACGATTGATAAAGCCAATTCGATTAAATTCGATGACAATTCCACGGTCCTTTTTAAGCGCGGTGATATATTTCGGGGTACGATTAGTACGAATGGGTTCGTTATAGGAACCACTTTTGGTGCTTATGGTACCGGCGACAATCCCATTATTGCCGGCAGTGTTCCAATTACTGGTTGGCTCCCAACAATCCATCCAGAATTAGGCGCAAATATTTATGAAGCCGACGTATCTGCTTTTATTACGACAGACGATAAAGGCAATACCAACGCGATTGAACATTTATTCGTTAATAACGAATTAATGACTATTGCCCGTTATCCCAATGTGGATTCTCCAGCCGATAAAAATTGGCTCAAAGTAGGTGCCGGTGTCGGTACAGATGCCTTTACTGATCCCGTTTTAGCCGATTATGGCAAACCTGACAGTTATTGGAAAGGTGCCACTTTACGCATCCGGACTTATAGTTGGTATTATAGGGTTTTTGAAATCACCGGTTATTCCGCTTCAAACGGTAAAATCACCGCAGAAGGACTCGGCAATCAATTGCCAGAATGGGGCTATTTTTTGGATGGAAAATTAGAAGAGTTAGATCATCCGGGCGAATGGTACTATGATGCTATTGCCCAAAAGGTTTATTTTTATCCAAAAAATGGAGCCAATCCCAATAATTTGTTGATAGAAGGCTCAACTTATGGCACCGGTATTAATGTGTATTGGCACGAGGATAATACCACGATAGCGGATTTTACTTTCCGTCATTTTACCAAAGCTGGCGCGAATATTAATAGTTCTGACAATGTTACCCTTAGAAACTGCCACTTTGAATACAATACCACTGGGGTTACAGTGTGGAATTCCGCCAATGTGTTAGTCAGCGGCAACACCCTTGAGCATCATTTAAAATCCGCTATTGGACTCAATGCTGCAAATGACTTTGATGTGCAAGCCAGCATTATCGAAAAAAACAAGATAACCAATACGGGTATGTTTCCGTTGTATTGTCGCAGATATAGCGGTACTTGTTATGGCATCGGCATTTCTGTGTTTGGGAAAGCTCAGACTGTGCGCCAAAATACCGTTGAAAATACTGGCTGGAATGGCATTAACCTAAAAGGTGGCGGGCATCATATTATCGAAAATAATGTGGTTCATAAGGCACTATCACTGCTCAATGACGGTGGCGCTATTTCCATTGGTTCAAGTGGTAATATCATCCGAGGCAATTTCTTATTAGAAAGTATCGGCAATGTTGATGAATCCAATGGTTGTGGCAGCACCAACAGTAATCCTTGTATGCATCATCCCACTTATGGCATGGGTATCGGATCGGATAGTGGTTTTAAAGATAATGTGATTGAAGGCAATACCATTGCCAATAATCCTGATATGGGTATTCGCCTGAATGCATTCACTAATACCATTGTCCGTAATAATGTCGTCTATAATAACGATCCTCAAATCGTTGTTCAGGACAAAAAAGGTCCCTCACACGATAATGTTGTAGAAGGCAACATTATTTACTCGCTCGCACCGGACCAAATCGGGCTATCGCTGACAAATGCTACCAATCATGGAACGTTTGATAATAACGTTTACTGTAACCCTTATAGTGAGGTGGTTGCTATAAGGGATGGTAAAAAATATTCTTTGGCACACTGGCAAAACCAATTTCCTTCTTATGATCAACACTCTAACTCGTGTGGGCTAAATATTAAGGAATATAGCGTTTCCAATGTCGGCACCAATTTGATCGGCAATTCGACTTTTGATACTGATGTATCAAATTGGAAAGGTAACATCTTTTATGACGCGAACAAAATGGATGGCGGTAGTTTACAAGCGGTTTATAAAGGTACAGGCAATTTAAATGTCATGCCCAATACTTTTGATTTAATTGAAAATCAATGGTACCGCTTACAATTTAGTATTATTGGTAATGGTTTTGGCAATATCCAACTGAGAACCAATGATACTACGCCTGGCGGTTCTTGGCAGATTTTAAAAGAAAGATATTTTGCTTACGAGCAAAATCGTAATGATTATGAAATGTTCTTTCAATCGCCCAAAACCACCAACTATGGTAAGCACCTTTTCATTACCAAGGATTATGATGCGGATAATTATTGGTTAGACAATGTCACCTTTGAACCGGTGGATGCGACTTTGTATGATGCCACAAAAAAATCGGTGCTGTTCACTAATCCGACTGCAAATGACAAGACAATCAGTTTAGAAGGCAAAAGCTATTGGGATTTAAACGGCAATACCGTGACGGATAGTATTACTTTGGCACCGTTTACGTCTCAGATATTAATCTTATCAAGCGAGGCACCGCCTGCTCCTTCAACACCCCCAGAACCAACACCATCGCCTTCAACTCCCCCGGAACCAACTCCGTCGCCTTCAACCCCCCCGGTATCTTCAACACCTTCAAGTGGAACTGGCTTGATTTCATGTTCTGACATTGCTACATTACATTCTAACTGCAATGGAGGTGGCAAACCACTCATTGACTTAAAAGAAATCGAAGAAGGTGTGCAAATTGTCAATGCAACTATAGTAACAGAAGTCACCAATAACGGATGGCTCTCTAATGTCACTATCGGCGCTGAAGGAATCGTTTCCGGTGGTATTGCAACGGGTTATATCATCGTTTCAGGTTATTTTGGAGACTTTGATTTTCGCGGTGCATCTGTCAGTGGTCTCAATGAGGCAGGTGAAATCGTTGGTAGTCTGGGCGGTGCAATATTTAATAATAGCAAAGTGCGTGGTTCCATACAAGATGTTCTTTTGAACCCGAACACCTCTATTACAGGCGGTATACTGAGAAAGACAATTATTGGCGATCCGCTTTATCCTGCATTCTTGGAAGAATTGACCGTTGCGTCTGGAAGTCACCTTGACAATGTGATCATTGGTCCACAGGTTGATTTAGCAGAAAATGTCAGCTTGGGTGCAGGTGTCGAATTTGTTATGCCAGGAATGGGTATAGATAACGGTGGGAAAGCGATAACTAGCCAAACAGGCTTCTTGAGCCAGATTCGCACCGAAAATCAACGACATGCTAACGGTGTCAAACTCACTCCAGTTCAGGTTGAAAAACTTCAGATTGAAGAACAGTTATTTGTTGAAACCAAACATGTTAGGCAATCGGCAGAACTTCTCATAGTGGCTTACCACAAAACGGTTACCAAAACCACGACTTATATGCGCGTTGGAGAAAACTGGAAAACGTGGGATGGTGAAATCGCTCACCTTGAAGCCGCTACGCAATACGAAGCCCTTGCTGAAAAAATAGAAGTTTCTATTTTTGAGGGCGATTTAAGTGGATTATCTGGTGAGTTTACTGTGTATATTGGCTATCGTTTAGAAACGGAGCAGAGTATTATTTTTAATGGATATTCGCCCCTTGAATTTTCCGTAGAAGGCAAAGAATAGGCTCTGTATTATGTTATATGTAGGGGCGAACCTGCGTGTTCGCCCTGGCTTAACTTAATGGCAATGTAGGCTGCACAGCTTTATAGTTGCCCTTATGCGTATGAATTTATTTTTCTGAACATTTATATAGTAAATCTTTCAGTTGATAAATCACTTCTTTTAGGACCCATTTTGTAGCGAAGTAAAGATTTTATCATCAGAACGATACAAGATTGTTATAAACAGTCGCTTTCTTAATAGATAGTTTTTTTATGTGGGAGTAGATTAATTAATAAATTCGTTATCAGTCTGGTCAAGAAATCCGATTTTTTCAAAAATAGGATTTCTGATTGGTTCCCATTAAAAATCCTATTTGGGCAACTTGGGCAACTTAAACTGGTCAGTTACATTTCACTACTCAAAGCCGCCCCTTTCAGAACGAAATGCCGTTGCACCAAAAAGACGTTAGGAGCCCTACCGTTTTTGGCTTTCTACTGTACAGAAAGGTATTGTAACTTGAGACTCAAGTTTTTGGTAAACAGTTTAGACTCCAAGTTGTTATCAATCTCTTGTTCAGAAAAGATTCGTCTATCCGAAGTTTGGGTACGTTCGAGATGTGCCTTTAACATATCCCTTGTCATAAGAGCCAGCGATTTTTTTACTTTCAAGGTAACTCTCTGTTTTTCTTTTTCAATGACGAAATTAGGGAATTGTCCCTGCAAACGTTTTAATAAAAATACATCAGAACTCTCTACAGTAATAAGCGCAACTTGCTCTTCTTGAAGCGGTACATAGTCTTGCGTCTTATTGCCGGTGAAGCTGACATATTTTTGTACACGCGCTAAATTAATATTACTCCTTCCACCCCAGTCAAGTTGTAATTGCATATAGCTTGAATCCGTACCTGGTATAAGTTGTAACGGGATACCACGCATCATTTTTGGTATCCAAGGTTCACCCGATTTACGTAGGGGATTATAAGGAAAATCCACTTCTGCTTGGAGTTCCTTTGCTAAAAGTAAACATCTAATACAAGAAGAAGATAGCCTTGGACGCAAAGGCGAATCCAACCAAGCCCTTCCCATAAGCCATGCTACTGCATCTTGTGTCGCTGAAGAATCAAGTGATAGTAATTTAGACTCTCCGCCATACTGTATATCATCACAAAACATTTCATAACGTTTTAAATCTTCATTTAAAGTTCGACGTGTTGGTATGGCAATTCCTTCGTCTTCAAGCTGCTCAATGTAATTTCTTAATGCCATGCTACCATCAGATTTTTTCCGTAAATGCGTTTCTAAACAAAGCAAACGCTCAGTGCGGGGGGCATTAAATGGTAGGTGGCTGGATGATAACAATTTTATCAACATGGTAATTATCTGTTATTTATTTTTTTTCAAAATTATATAAAAAAACCTTGAAATATGAAACTAACGTACTTATATAGTGAGTCACATATAAATTATATGTCGTATAATATATGAGTAAATTAATATTAACATTTTACGTTAGGATTATATAAAAATAATAATGCAAGATGCTATAAAGCTATATATAGATTTACCACGACACTGCCGTACTACTATTATTAAAGATCGTGATAGTGTCGCCAACTTATTAGCAGCGGCGATGCGAAAATACGGTTATCAGCCTCAGGAAAATGTACCGGTAAGATGGGGCTTTGGTGTGGTGTCAAAGTCAATCAATACAAATAATACTAATCCCAAACAATGGCTCCATTTAGTACAACGAGTCATCGTGGGAAGTAGCGATCCGGATATCGCACCAATAATTGCCAAAATCCAATCAAAAGATTTACTAGAACCCACGCAAGTGGAAGGGAGTGGCTTAGATTTACGCATGGCAAATGTATATGCTGCCCCACCTTGGATAGAGACAGAAGCAGCGAGTTTTTATTGTGTCTCACCGATTAGAGTGACTGAACAACATGATAAAAAATCCGGTTACGATAGTTATTTGAAAACCGGAGAGCGATTAAATCAATTGTTAAATCGTACCATGCAAGCCCGTTTTAGTCATTCTTTTGATTTAAGCCTAGTGCCTGACAATCTGTATGTGCGCTCATGCGGAGGCAAAATTAATGCGGGGATGGCAATTAAAACGCGTTCCAATGGTAATCCGTTAGTTATTAAAGGTTTAAATCTTCCCTTTATCCTCACGGGTGCTGTTGAGGATTTACGAGATGTGTGGTATTCAGGCTTAGGGCGTAGTACCGCACGCGGTTTTGGTTGTTTGGAGATGCAAGAATGACTTTAGATTTGAACCAATATTTAGACAGTGATAATGGCTTATTTGTCAAAGCATTTGAGCCATTACGTCAGAAACTTAACCAAGAAGCTCAAGCCGCCTGGCATAAAAAACCGGCGGAATTTTCACCCTGGCTGATACGTTCTGGCAAAGGGGGCGATACCCAATATATTAATTATCGTGATGTTTCTTTGTATCGGCATTGTATGGATGTCACCGTTATTGCGGTGATGGCATTTTTCTATGCTTGGCAAAATGAGCGGATTCCACATCCTGATAAAGCCGGTGAAATGCTCAAACCCGATGAAGAAAGAATTGCAGGATTATTATTAAAACAAATAGTTGCTATTGCGTTTTTACATGATGCCGATAAATACTGGGCAGCAGAACATTCCAGTAGCCCTAAACTTGAACAGCTTGAGCAGCTACATGAACTCCTTGAAATAGAAAAGTGGGCATTTTTAGATGTAACCACGAGTTTTACAATGGTTTCAGCTATGGAAAAGCGGGGTGAAGGTTATGCTTTATTTACCGGATTAAAACCCTCTTTGACTCATCAAAAGTTAATTGAAATGCTAAAAATAGGGGATAAAATCGCTTCTATTGGTAGTAGAAAAGGGCTTGAGGCAATGATTGAGGATTACAATCAAAAATATTTGCCCTCCTTGAGTGATTTTTTTGCGGTGCCGGCAGCTCGCTTGAAATTGCTCACTTTTCGTCATAGCCCGGTTGTCTTGCATAAGTTGCAATACCATTTTCTTTATGATTTTTATGCTAAACAAATTTTTCCGTTAGTGTGTCTATTGGATGGGCAACAGTTTTATATTAGTGTGCCTGAAAAATATGATTTTAGCCCTGTTTTTCAAGCACTCGAAGAGGAAATGGCTTTCAAACAACCGGATATGAAGCGTAATCCAACTAATGGTGAAATTTCTTTGTTTCAAGTTCACAATGCCAAGGCGTTAATAAAGGCGATTGAAAAATATGATCGGGAAAATAAAAATAATGCGCCTAAACTACTGGTTGTCCATGTTGACGATTGGGACGAAGTTTATCGTTACATAACTGCTTGGGCGGGTGATGTCGGTGATTTATCACTGGTTGATAAAGCAGAAGTGGGCAAATTATTATTAACGGTGACAGTAGAAAGTAGTCCACCACCTGAATATACTCACGCTTTGCTGGTAGCGACAGCTTTACGTGCTAACGCTAAAGGCAAATTGTTTGAACAACGAGTACAAAATTTAATCAGTTTGGACGAAGAAGGTTTTGCCTCACTACAAAACACTTTTCCTAATTGGGCAGATTTTAAGAAAGACACGCGCCAAACGCTATTGGCTATGCAAGCGACTGTGCGTATCGAAGATGAAGACGATTTGATAAATGTCATTGAGGGTATCTATGGTGAGTTTCCCCCAAGCATAGATAAAGATGAAGCAACCCAAGCCATTATTAAACAACTCAAAATGCAATGTGGTTTAAGCAATGAAATAGAAGACTCGCAAACGATTTATGCTGCCGCTATCAAGGGCGGAACTTGTTTATTGTGTGGTTATCCAACCGCTAATCGGATTGAAACCAGTAAAATGAAATTAGCCGGCATTAAAAGTTCGGCTTTTAACAATCGCATTGGGCATCAAAAAAATCTGTGGTCACAATCTGAAAAAAATTATATTTGTCCTGCGTGTGTTAAGCAACAAGCCCTACTGTGTCAAATTCAACCCAAATTGAAAGCCGAACCGTTAATTGTGGCAACCCCACTTCGGGGTTTTATCAAACCACTGAATACCGGTGGCAAAGATTATGAGCAGGATGAAAACCTTATTGACTCATTTAATGTGGTAAATCCTAAAAAGGATTGGACAAAAGTTTTGCCCTGGAATGTTGATGTAAGCAGTCATTTTCCTCTTGTGTTAGAAAGTATTGATGCTGGATTTGATAGCGCAGTCGATGCCATGCACCGTTGGGCAGTTTTTGCATTATATAGCGGCAATCCGGTTCATATCTTTATCTCTTCGCAACGCAATTGCGGAGCAAACTTTCTATTTGAACAAACGCCACCGTTAATACGCAAACTGTTAGCCGATTTATCAGTGCGTGATCGTGATTTGGATGAATTACCGCCACAGGTCAAAAAACGGCTTGGTGAAAAAGGCTTAAACGAATTAAAAAAATTCGTTCCCCAAGAACAAGGGGGAATACGACGTAATCGCTTACCCCAACTGATTAAGCGATTGGAACTTTTCAAAAAT
>QNES01000069.1 GCA_003645255.1 Gammaproteobacteria bacterium | reverse complement strand
GTCGTCCACCTGTCAACGATGGTGATAAGGCATTTGCTGAGGTGAAAAAACTTTTTAAGCCCCTGGGTTTAGAATGGCTGGATCGACTCGGTTTTGCTAATAACTATGTATTAGTGATGCGCCATGATAGGGCTTTGTCTTTAAAAATCTCTAAAATTAGCGATTTGTTTAAAATAAAGCCTAATATCAGAATGGCAATGGAGCCAGAGTTTGGTGAACGACCCCTGGATGGATTGGGGGCTTTGCAGAGACGTTATGGACTACGCCGTATGATACCGGTTGTGATAGATAATGATAAATCGGTCATTTATCAAGCCTTGTTAGATGGTAAAGTGGAAGTGGCGGAAGGTTTTTCAACGGAGGGACGTATTGAAGATTTTGGCTTGATGGTATTAGAAGATGATTTGGAGTTTTTTCCCGTTTATGAACCCTCACCCCTAGTACGTGCAGAGGCTTTCGCACGTTATCCTCAACTTAGCGACGTACTACAAAAATTAGCGGGTCTCATTGATACTTATAGCATGCGACAAATGAATCGGGAGGTAGAATTAGAGGGGCAAGATTACCAGGCAGTTGCCCAAGCCTTTTTGATTAATAATAATTTGATGGATAAACCTGTCAAGTTTCATAAATCCGAGGAACTTATTATTGCAGCAGACTTACTGAATGAATTGGGTAGAAGTATTAGTAAGGCACTGCGTGCTGTTCGCAAGACATTTCCTGGTCGAAGAGTTAGGGTTATTCAAATGGCTGATCCATTGCAATCCATTATTTCGGGAAAAGCTCGCTTAGGCATTTTAAGTGCTGAATCTTTTTTCAATTTGACAGATGATCTTCTACCTGTACCCAATGATGCAGTGGAAGCTATTGGTGTCATTAATACTAGAATGGCTCATATTGTCACCCATCAAGAAAACGGAATAAGTTCCCTAAAAGCCATAAAAAAACTGGGTGTGGGTGCAAAAAATGGTGCATCTGATCGCGCTGCGAAAATGATATTGACTTCTTTAGGTTTAATGGAGCAAATTACATTGGTTTATAATGAAAATTTCGCTCAACAAGTTAAAACCTTAATCAACAAGAAATTGGATGGCATTTTTTGCATGGTTCCCCCTGGACATGAACAATTGACGGTGATGATGAATCAGGGCATTTTTAAATTGATTTCTTTCAACGAATGGCAACAAGGTAATCATTTAATTCGTTTTCCTTTTTTTAGATTAGCAAGAATTCCGGCTAATACTTATGAGCAACAGCCAGAAATGATTGAAACCATTAGTAGCCAGATGGTGTTAGCGGGACCGACACCGGTCACTGATATTGTGGGTAGTAGGGGTCCTGCGACGGTGATTTCGACTGGTGTTCAACCATTATCAGATCCTGTTGTGATTCAATTAAGAGAAACACTTAGTAGCAGTGAAAAATTAGATCCTGCCTTGCCTTCTGCTAACATTCTCAGGTCTCAAACGCAACCTATTTCTAGCTCTATTAACCCTTCTAAAATAGAGTCTTTTGTGAATTTTTTGATCATATTAGCCATTTTTTTCTTTTTTTATCTGTTTTTAGTTGATGATAAAGTTTTTTCAAAAGGTAAACAAGAATTATAGACTTTTCGTTTTTGAGCTTAGAAATCCTATTTTTTCCAAAAATCGGATTTCTTAAGCCTCGGTTTTTTGTCAAAAACCACAATATTTTTATTCATTGTTCTGCATTTTTGAATAGTGGGATAGGTTCATGTATATTTATTTGCGACTCCTTTATATATCCCATTGAGAAATCACGATTTTTACTTTAAATCGATCATTTTCTAAATATATTTTATTAGGTAAATCAATACCTTGTATATTGATATAACGCATATAGGTTATTTCCCAGCCATCTTGTCGTAAGCGGTGTAAATGCCCTGTTTCATCAAAGGTGTACCATTGGGGAGAAGGTTGAGGTGTTGGAAGACCTCTGATCCAAAAATGCAAACCGGTGATGGGAATTTCTAACTTAAGAACCTGAGCGACTAAAACGTCAGGATCACGTGCCCTGAAAGTTTCTTTATTAGCCGTTTGCATAATAACCCCGTTATCATCACCTTTAAGTAAAAAAGCACCTTGCCCAAGCGGTGCATTTAAACGTAGTTGGTAAGTTGGACCTTGTTGTTGCCAGTAGACATTGGCGGTCCAACTGTCATTATTGGTCGAAATGGCAATGCGCCCATTGATACGCCATGAATCTAATTGATTAGCTGACTTATGTGGTATGGGGGGTAACTGGGCGCAGCCTGACAATAGCAGTGCTAGAAAAAATAAACGTTTCATCAGTTATCAGTTATCAGTTATCAGCATTCTTCAAGTTACCACAGGTGGAACCTGTGGTAACTGTGTGTTCGTTAATTATGGTGTAAAATGCTGTATCACTTGGCGTAATTTTTCATCATTTGGGAAAGTTGCTTTTGCCTTTTCCCAAACTTCTTTGGCAGCTCGTTGATCACCACTTTTCCATAACACTTCGCCTAAATGAGCGGCTATTTCAGGATCGTTATATTGAGCTTGGGCTTTACGCAAATACGCAATGGCTTCAGCATAATTACCCATTTTATATAACACCCATCCCATACTGTCTAAAATATAATAATCACTGGGCCTTAAACTAAGTGCTTTTTTTATAAATTCGTAGGCTTCCTGATAACGATTCGTCTGATTTGCGATGCTATAACCTAAAGCATTAAGTGCCCCCACATTTTCAGGCTTGAGCTGCAATACGTGCCGCAAATCCTGCTCTAATAAATCCACATTACCCATTTTTTCGTGTAGCAAAGCACGCATATAGAGTACATCAATATCATCCGGCTTTAATTCAAGCGCATGATGATAAGCATCCAAAGCTTGCTGGTAACGTTTTTCTTCGATCAATAATTCAGCTTCCATCTGTATGAGGCTGATTTTATCTTCGAGATTTGCCACAGGTACATCTTGAAGGTGTTTTATGGCTTGCTCTAAATGCCCTTGTTCAACTAGAACTAAGGCAATTTGCGCATGAGCTTTTAAGTAGTTTGAACTGCCCTCAACTTGGCGATACCAATAGAGAGCCTGATTTAGGTTATTTCCCTCTTGTGCAATAAGACCTAAGTAATAGCGAGCCATATTGACTCGTTCCCCACTTTCAAGTAAACGCATGAAATAGCCTGTGGCGGCTGCCATTTGCTTGGTTTCTAAAGATAATATGCCCAGTGCGTATAAAATATCACCATGTTGCGGATGAATGGATAATAACCATTTAAATTGTTTGATGGCTTCCTCATATTTTTCCGCATCAGCCAGCATACGCGCATACATTAAACGCCATTCCTGTTTATCTGGATGTTTAGAGAGTGCTTGAGCCATCCACTGCAAAGCTCGCGGTGTTTGTTTAAGCCTATCCAAAAGGTAAGCATATAAAGGTACAGCCTCCATCTGTTCAGGATTGTTGGTTAGCAGTGTTTGTAAGATATTCAGAGCTTGTTCTAATTGATTAGCTTGGAGCAATAAGCGTGAATAACTTAATAATATCAGCGAATGATTAGGACGCTTGGCAAGCAATTTTTCCACTAATTCTAAGGCAACAGCGGGATGTTGTTCTAATAAAGTGTCCATCACGGAATTAAATTGTTGAGGATCAGCTTCAAGATGCTTAAGCATAGCATCTAAATAAACAATAGCTTCATCAGTGCGCTTTTGGATTAATAAGATATTAGCCAAAATTTGGTAGCCATTAAGATTGCTGGGAGCCAAGGTGATCCACAACTGAGCGGCTTGAGTAGCCATACTATATTCTTGGACAAGTATGGCTGATTGTGTTGCACGTTCTGCAAATTGCCAATCACGCGCTTTCATGGCAATATCAAAAAAAGAGGTAGCCGCTAATGTATGGTTACCACGCAATCGAGCTATTTCAGCTACTAAAATTTTGTACATATATTCTTGTTGTTGTGAAATAAAATAGCCCGAATCTGAAGCCACCTGGGAATGTTGAGCTTCGATTGGTTGGTGACTTTGGTTTTCAGGCTGAAATGACGGTGTTTTTTGGGCAAAAACATCACCATAAGTTAGTTGACTTGCACAGCCTCCCAATAAATTCGCGAAAAGAATAAGCCCTAAATGTTTTTGATCAAATAATTTGATATTCACACTGATACTCCACTTTGTTATCTGATTGTACAACTTTAACTCAGGTTGCAAATGTTTTAATGTTATGTTTTCTGAACTGTTAAGAATAGGTTCCGTCATTTTCCAAAAGGTAATTAGGTAATTAAAGTTATCTATAACATAGAAAACGCTAGATTGTTTAATTGTAACTATTTAGGGCAAGCCCAAGGGTTTTCCGGGGAATCCTTTATGGTTACCCGGAATAGTTATCAATGAAATTAAAATTATAATAGCTTATTGGCTAAATATCACTTTAAACCATGTTACTATAAATTTTAATCAGTGATTTTTCATTTATATTTATTATAGTATTTTTTTAGATAAAAAAATAAATTAATTAAGTAAATTATTTCATTCTAATGAATTAAATCAAATAATCGTTGTACAGGACATTTTTTATTGTTAGAATCAGAATTTTCAGAATTAAAAATCAAGTGAATTTTCATTTCGATGTTTTCAATTCGGTGAATTCTTAAATTCTTAAATTCTGATTATAAACATGAAAAGTGAATTAAATCAATGATTTATAAAAATTATCCTGTACAAAGAAATAAAATAATAATGTGAGGCTCTTGCAAAATTATCGCCTTAGAATTTATTCTAAGGCTAAACCGTTTTGCAAGAACCTCTTAATTCATAAAAAAACCTGATTAAATTTAATAATTAAGATTAGGATTATGATAGCTTTTGAGTAGGCTAATTAAAAGGTTAAATTGCATTCAGGTGATTTCTTTAAAAAATTATATATACTCAGCCTGCCTATAAATTTAACTTTTTAGCTGATCACCTTGCAATTTATTTCAAGGCTGAATAGTTACAAATATTTGTTATTATCAAGGAATTAATCATGCGTATTGTTCAAGAAGCTTTTACTTTTGATGATGTTTTACTCCTTCCCGCTTATTCCAGCGTTTTGCCTAAACAAGCACAACTGAATACCTTATTAACGCGGGACATTACCCTAAATATTCCCCTTATCTCAGCGGCAATGGATACCGTCACTGAGGCACGTTTGGCTATTACCATGGCCCAAGAGGGCGGCATTGGCATTATCCATAAAAATATGTCTATTGAAAAGCAAGCAAGTCGAGTGCGAAGGGTGAAAAAATTTGAAAGCGGAGTCATTGATGATCCCTTTACCGTTTCGCCAGATACCAGTATTCAAGAGGTACTCAATTTGACACGCGCCAGTAATATTTCAGGCGTTCCTGTCGTTGATAAAGAAATGTTAGTTGGCATTGTGACTAGTCGTGATTTACGCTTTGAAACGCATTATGATCAACCCGTTTCTAGTATTATGACTCCCAAAGAACGCTTAGTCACCGTATCAGAAGGGGCTAGTCGTTCCGAAATTGCCCATTTATTACATGAACATCGTATTGAAAAAGTGCTGGTTGTCAATGATAATTTTCAATTGCGTGGCATGATTACCGTTAAAGATATCCAAAAAGCGACTGAAAAACCGAATGCTTGTAAAGATGAACATGAACACTTACGAGTTGGTGCTGCGGTGGGGACAGGAGAAGATAATAAGACCAGGATAACTGCTTTAGTTGAGGCGGACACTGACGTAATAGTAGTCGATACTGCACATGGACACGCACAAAGCGTACTTGAACAGGTACGTTGGATAAAACAACATTATCCTGAAATACAAATCATTGGGGGAAATATTGCTACCGGTGAAGGGGCATTAGCTTTAGTTGAAGCGGGTGCCGATGGTATTAAAGTGGGTATTGGTCCCGGTTCGATTTGCACTACCCGCATTGTTGCTGGTGTCGGTGTTCCACAAATGACTGCTATTGATAATGTAGCACAAGCACTGAAAGGTTCAGGTGTTCCCATCATTGCTGATGGTGGTATTCGTTATTCTGGCGATATTGCTAAAGCGATAGCAGCCGGTGCGCATTCGCTCATGATAGGCAGTTTATTTGCGGGGACAGAGGAGGCACCTGGTGAAGTTGAACTTTATCAAGGTCGTGCTTATAAATATTATCGTGGAATGGGTTCGATAGCGGCTATGTCACAGGCACAAGGTTCAAAAGATCGTTATTTTCAGGAAAATGTTAAAACGGAGGGCAAATTAGTTCCGGAAGGAATTGAAGGACGCGTTCCACACCGGGGTCCTTTAGTCGATCTCATTCATCAATTGTTAGGTGGTTTACGTGCTAGTATGGGTTATACGGGCTGTCGCACTTTGGAAGATATGCAAACTCAAACAAAATTAGTACGAGTAAGTCCGGCGGGGATGCGCGAAAGCCATGTGCATGATGTTTCTATTACTAAGGAAGCACCGAATTATAGAGTTGTTTAGGAACGTGCCTGAAATAACTTCGACAACTTAAAGGGTAACCACGAATTACCCCCGACAGAAATACGTCACGACTCAGGGCAATCCTTTATGGTTGCCCTGGTATATTATTGACGTGATAACTGATAACTGAATCACTGTTTATTAGCCAATATTTCTTTAGCAATGTCACTAATACCACTAATAGAACCAATCAAATTAGACGCTTCAAGTGGCATCATAATCAGTTTTTGATTTTCAGCACTGGCAATATTTTGCAAAGCTTCAATGTATTTTATGGCAATAAAATAATTAATCGCTTGTATATCACCATTCATAATGGCTTGTGAAATCATTTCAGTCGCTTTCGCTTCAGCCGCTGCTATTTTTTCCCTGGCATAAGCTTGATGGTTTGCCGATTCTTTGAGTGTTTCAAAATATAATATATCGGCTTGTTGGCGTGCTTCTGCTTTTAAAATTTCCGTTTCTTTGTGTGCTTGTGCTTCTAAAATCGCCGCTTCTTTTGAGCCCTCCGCTTTGAGAATATTAGCCCGTTTTTCACCTTCTGCTTTTTCAACAGCTGCCCTTCTTTGCCCTTCCGCTTCCAAAATAGCGGCACGTTTATCACGTTCAGCTTTCATCTGCCTACCCATTGATTCAACCAAATCTAGGGGAGGGGTAATGTCCTTAATTTCTATACGTGTATTTTTAACACCCCAAGGATCGGTTGCCTCATCAACCACCTCAAGTAGCTTTTCATTAATTTCGTCACGTTTAGACAAGATGTCATCCAAATCCATAGAACCCATGACGCTACGAATATTAGTAATCGTTAACTGTTCTATGGCACCGTCTAAATCAGTCACTTTATAAGTCGCTTTCTCAGCATCAAGAACTTTATAAAATATAACACCATCCACCTTTACCATCGCATTATCTTTGGTAATCACTTCTTGGGGGGGTACATCCTTGACTTGTTCACGTATATCTACCTTATTACTAATTGTTTCAAATAAAGGTAAAACAAAACGCCACCCTGGTTCTAAGGTTTTAGTATATTTCCCAAAACGCTCAACCGTATATTTCATACCTTGCGGAACGGTAATAAAACCTATAACCGCAATTAATATGATGGTTACTATTACAATGAAAAGTAAAGATATAAGAATCCAGGTAAAAGTGAGTCCATCAATTTCTAGCCAACCCATATTTAATTTTCCTCAACTAAATGGTTTAAATCAAAATGAAAAGTTATGTTATAATAGCATTTCTTAAATAGTCTCCATCCGGAAACTAAATAATTACAAGGTTGATAAAAATGCCCAATGAAAATAAATCATTGAATGCACTATCTGAAAATTCAAAATTCATCCAATTAGATTATCAAATTACTTATGATGCTTTACCCCATAAAAGCTTCAAAAAATTACCGAGTGCGATTAAGGCTCGAATTGAAGAGTTACATGATTTAACTCAAGCCCATCCGCAACGGGTGATTGCGTCTTTACTTGATTTTATTCAAAAATATCCTGAAGTACCCATTTTTTACAATTATCTTACAGCGGCTTATGAAGCGACTGGGCAAAGAAAAAAAGCAGAAACTCTCATAAAAGAAGCTTATCAAAGACATCCAGATTATCTTTTTGCTAAGACTAACTATGCCCTTTATTGCTTGCGAACTCAAGCTGCTAAAAAAATTCCAGACATTTTTGAACATCAATTTGATTTAAAGTTGCTCTATCCACGGAGAAATATCTTCCACATCACTGAATTTGTTTCTTTTAATAGCGTAATGGCTTTATATCACCATGCCATGAGTCATCGTGAATCGGCTGTAAAATACTACGAGATAGTTCAAAAATTGGAGCCAAATCACTACTTGACAGCCATTATCAAGCGTCAACTTTATCCGACTTT
This sequence comes from Gammaproteobacteria bacterium, assembly GCA_003645255.1. GTDB lineage: Bacteria > Pseudomonadota > Gammaproteobacteria > Beggiatoales > Beggiatoaceae > QNES01. The sequence continues at coordinate 11,689 of QNES01000069.1, read as the reverse complement.
TTTTCAAAAGCTTCGGGATAAATTTGCTAGGTATCTGGAAAAATTAGAAAGGAGATTTGAAAATAAAATTGAATCCTTAGATAAGGTTGATGCTGTCGAAGCAAAATCCGATAACTATTCTAATTATTCAAAAGAATTTTAATTAATAAACTTGTCCCTAAATAAATTATTAAAGTATACATGTCATGTAAAGTGGGTAGAAATTTCATGACAACCTGCCCCATTTTTCGTCGTGGTGGGTTTCCTACCCACCCTACAATTAAAAAGGGACAAATCTATTAATATGAAACACTGGTTTAGCCAATTAGCTCCTCGTGAATATCGTACCTTAATTATTGGGATAGTTTCTTTGGGAATAATAATGGGGTATTTTATGCTTTGGGAACCCCTAGTTATCGCTCGTCTCCAATTGGAAAATGTCGTTGCAGCCCAAAAAAATACCTTGCACTGGATGAACCATGCTGCTGCTGAGGTGCTGCAATTACGTCAACAGTCCAGCACCGAACCCACCCGCAAGCAATCTTTATTAAGCTTGATTGATAAAAGTATTCGCAGTGGAAAACTGAGTAAAACCAACAAGCGCATTGAACCTAAAGGAACACGGGAAGTACGTGTGCGTTTTGAAACCGTTAGCTTTACAGAATTAATGCGTTGGCTCGGGCTGTTGTATAACCAATATCAAATACAAGTTAGTACGATTAGTATTGAACGTCAACGAATTCCCGATAAGGTTACAGTAAGCTTGACGTTAAAGTATAACGGATGATTTGAACTTTTTAATGAGGTTAAAAATTAATGAAAGCGCAAAGCGCAAATACAATCAGTCATTCTGACTCTATCAAAAACGATTTTATTCATCAAATCGTCGCAGAAGATGTCAAAGCGAATAAGAATGAAGGACGAGTCGTGACTCGTTTTCCACCGGAGCCTAATGGCTATTTGCATATTGGTCATGCTAAATCAATATGCTTAAATTTCGGGATTGCGGCTGAATATGAAGGAGGAAAATGTTATCTCCGTTTTGATGATACTAACCCCAGTAAGGAGGATATTGAATATGTTGAGTCAATTAAAGCCGATGTGCGTTGGTTAGGCTATGATTGGGGAGAACGATTACGCCATTCATCGGATTATTTTGATCAGCTTTATGAGTATGCTATTGCGTTGATTAAAATGAATAAAGCCTATGTTTGTAGCTTAACGACCGAACAAGTCAAAGAGTATCGCGGCACTTTGCGTGATCCTGGTAAAAATAGCCCTTCTCGTGAACGTTCCATCGCAGAAAATCTTGATTTGTTCGCACGCATGAAGGCGGGAGAATTTGCTGACGGTGAACTTGTTTTACGGGCTAAAATTGACATGGCGGCACCTAATATTCATCTTAGGGATCCAATCATTTATCGTCTTAAAAAGTTACCGCATCAAATGACGGGCGATAAGTGGTGTATTTACCCCATGTATGATTTTACCCATTGCCTTTCCGATGCGATTGAGGACATTACCCATTCATTGTGTACTTTGGAGTTTGAAGATCATCGCCCCTTATATGATTGGTTTTTGGATACGTTAAATACTTCGTGTCATCCACAACAGATAGAATTTGCTCGCTTATCGCTGAATTATACCGTCATGAGCAAGCGTAAATTACATGAACTGGTTGAAAATCATCATGTGAGCGGTTGGGATGATCCCCGTCTGCCGACATTGATTGGGATGCGAAGACGAGGTTATACCCCGGCAGCAATTAGAGATTTTTGTGATCGCATTGGTGTGACAAAAAATGACACCAGTATTGAAATGGGGGTACTAGAAAATTGCCTTCGTGGTGATTTAGACCCTAAAACGCCCAGGGTGATGGCGGTGTTAAAACCCTTACGGGTGGTGATTGAGAATTATCCATCGGGACAGGTTGAACAGTTAGAAGCGCCCTATCATCCAAATGATGCCAGTATGGGAGCCCGTCAAGTGCCGTTTTCACGGGTTTTATATATCGAACAGGATGATTTTCGTGAAGTCGCACCGAAAAAATTCTTTCGTTTAGCACCAGGGCGTGAGGTGAGATTGCGTTATGCTTATTTTATAACTTGTCAAGCCGTGATTAAAAATGACCAGGATGAAATTGTCGAACTGCGCTGTACCTATGATCAGGAAACGCGAGGCGGTTCAGCACCTGATGGTCGTAAAGTAAAGGGAACTTTACATTGGGTTTCTGAAGCTCATGCCATAACAGCAGAGGTTCGCCTTTATGATCGTTTATTTAATCAGCCCCATCCTGGGGCTAATGGTACTGATTTTAAAGTAGCCCTTAATCCTAAATCCGTAGAAATTTTGCCCCATAGTCAAGTCGAAGCCAGTTTAGCCAATGCAAAAGCAGGTGCTCGTTATCAATTTGAAAGACAAGGTTACTTTTGTGTTGATAATGTGGATAGTTCAGAAGGGGCATTAGTTTTTAACCGTATTGTCACCTTGCGTGATTCCTGGGCTAAGATTGAAAAAGCGAACTTGGGTAAAAAGAAATAAAGCCCATTTTGGGAATTGGGAATTGTCATAAATTAACTTATTGAACCCTACCTTTTGTTAAGTGTTTAACTTTGATAGGCTCTTATTTTTTATGATATACAATCCTTGTAGTTATTATTGGTGTTAAAAAAACTTGAACATCAAGTATATTATAATTTCGGTTTTTCAAATATCCTAATTTTGAGTAAAAACACTACATTTAGCGATTGAAGTCCTTTCACCAAAACAGGCGATTACAGACTTATTGGCTAAGATTAAGGCTTATTTCGCGCTTGGGGTGAGAAGTTGTTGGTTAGTCATGCCATCTGTGGAAGTGATTAATATTTATTCGCAAGGTAAAAAACAAACTTTTGATATGAATGATACAGAGGTTGTTGATAAAGTGCTTGATGTTCATTTGCCTATAGCGAAGGTATTTAGGATGGGGTGAAAGTTTCTGGTTCCTACATCTATTTTCTTGGCTAAAGGTGAGGATGCAAACAGTTGTTGGGCTTTAGTTTTTGAGCTTAAAAACCGTGATGCGAAAAATCCGCCGAGTTTGAAAGAAGCGCCGTTATTTGTGACAAAGATTAAAGCCGTTAAACATTAAGTGGGAAATAGGGGACAGACCTAGGCTAGCCTGTCGAAATCCGTCCCCTTAGACCCTCTACTGTTTTCCCGGTTTTTGGATTCCATTGTTGGCCAAAAAAGCTTGGCGTTTTTTACGCATAGTATAGGGTATATTTTCCTTTTCCCCATTTTTTAGCTCTTTGTGAGATGCCTGATTTAACGCCGGTGTCATCATATTTTCATCCGGATTTCCACAAAGAGCGGGAATTAACAGTGTCGTTCGGTTCATGTCTGCCTGTGGACTACGCTCAATAATATGCTTAAAACGTCCAAAAAGTGACTCAATAATGTCGCTGCTAACCATTAAAGGCTTTGATGTTATCTGTTGTTGAATTTTAATATGTTGTTGCAACCAAGTTTGCATCCGATTTTTGACTTTTGAGTTAGGAAGCTGTTCTGACAATTGGTAGCATTGCTGGTAGGTGGTTTTGTTAAGCCCCTGATTTTTAAGAATTTCCATAACCCGCGAGACGATTTTAGCCTGATTGGCAAAACGCATAATAAAGGGTTTCAATTGAGTGAAACCAGGTAATGCTTGGCGAAGTCTAGCTAACAAACTTTCTTTTTTTGCACGGCCTTTAACTGCCAGTACTTCAATCATTTTATCCCCCCATTTTCCTAACTTGCTGATACCTAGAAAACGCCCTTTGGTGCGTAATTTAGGGGGGGTCAAAAAAGCCAGCTCTGTCTGCCGTAAACGTTTCGCGCATTGGCTTACCATCGAGGTAAAACATTTGTAAGTGCTAGTTCCTTCAAATTGTGATTTTAATGCGTTTGCCATAACATGACCAATATCTTCAATGATTGGAATGCTAACCTCTTGTTTTTCCGACCATAATCTCACACCTTTTTGGAGCGTATAATCACAGTCTTTGACAATCGCATCCGGCATTCCCGCATGATTAAAAATGCTTTCTAATTCTAAGGCGATTGTGTTTCCATTGACGGTTTCTGATACTTTGATTCCAATACATTCGCAGTCCTTAAGCGTGATTGCTTTTGAAGCGAGTGATAAAGCATCCATACCCACTCGCAAAACCACCAGTGCTTTTTTGGTACCTATATCTATGGAATGGTCTATGATTGCGATCCAAGATTGACTGATCGGTTGAACTTGTTTAAGCTTTCCTAACCCCAAACGTAACGTCCAATTGATGACCGAAGTAAAATGGGGAGTCCAGTTCAATGAAAGTGGCGTTTTTGCCCTGAATAAATTTAGGATACGGGGTACACTTCGGTAGGAAACAACCGCTTGTAAAACGAGCAAAACACATAAGGTACGTGTTTGTTGAGTTTCACTTATCTCAACTTGAGATGTGGGTGCGGGTATTGAAAATGTTTTTTTATTTCAGCGTTTTTTTCCATTAGGGTAATTTGTGCCTTAAGTTCGGCTATTTTTTCCTGATGGCGTTTTTGGGATTTTCGATAATCCCTAATTTCATTAGCTCGCCTTACGGCTTTAGATTTCCAGTCATTGCGGCTGTGTATGATTTTTGATATTTGGGGCATTTGTGTTATCTCGCTAAGTTATTTTAAATTTGAATTTGACCATTTCAATTTGAATTTTATCATCTATTTTTAAGTATTTCCAGTTTTGATTTTTAAAATCCATTTTTTAGGAAATTTAAATATCGATAAAATGGGGGAATTTCGACAGGCTAGGTCTGTCCCCTATTTTCCGTCATAAAGTGCTTGATGTTCATTTGCCTATAGCGAAGGTATTTAGGATGGGGTGAAAGTTTCTGGTCCCTACATCGCTGCGTCAATGCGATTAACTTTAAGTCAATGGCATTGAATCAATGGTGCGTGGGACGGTGTGTGGGAAATTAATTGTCGAAAAAGTGAGGCGTTTTATATTCGACGACAGTTATTACGGCATTTTTATATATATAAATGTTCAGATAAATAATTTCACAAAGGGCAACCATAAAGGATTGCTTCTACCTGCGAATATGTTATCTGTAGGGGCAATCCCTTGTGGTTGCCCTGTGAAATGATTTATCTAAAAAACTATAGGACTATTCCAATGGCTTTTAGCGATTTTAAAAATATCAACATGGTTATTAAAAAATATCCAGTAAAAATTAGACGGGAAAAATTTTTATCTGATGATATTGCGCTCACTATCCCAAATTGGTTTATGGAGAATTTGAATTTTGTTATTCAAAATAAATCTATTAATGATAATGAGTTTTTTTATGCGAGGTGTTTATTTACCCTTTTTTACAAGAGGTTTGGAAAAAGCACACGACAATGCAATTATGGTCGCATCAAGCCATTTTTTATAATAAAGAGCTTTCTGGTGAGCCAGATTACTTATTTTCTTTAGTAACAAAAGAAGCGGTGACTCATATCATAAACAGTCCCATTTTGACAGTCGTTGAAGCAAAGAAAGAAAACTTCACCGAAGGTTGGGGACAATGTTTAGCAGAAATGATTGCTTGCCCAAAAATTAATGATAATCCAGATATAATAATATTTGGTATTGTGACGACGGGTGAATTTTGGCGATTTGGTAAATTACAGGGCGATACTTTTACGGAAAATACGCTACCGGTTTCCATTGAAAATCCAAATAAAATAATGGGCTGCCTGGAATATGTGATGAACGAATGTGAATCTCAACTACAACTAAGGAACGTGCCTGAAATAACGAGGGCAACCATAAAGGATTCTCCCTACATCAATTGAGATATAGCTTTTCCCGTTTGAATAAACGACATAACAAACCGTAAAGCGTTTTGGAAACGCTTTACGGTTTTTGTACTCCACCTAATTGGGAAACGCTATAATTAGATTTAATTTCACTCTGCTCTCAATTATTCTAAATGAATCGCCCCATAAACGAATTTAGAAATACCATTTTTTCAAAAAATGGTATTTCTTTAATTGATAGAGGATTTGAAATATGAAAAAATCTATTTTTAAGGAAGGTAAGAAGTATACATTTAGCGATTATTTTGAGATGAATAATCCGACGGAAGAAATAGTAGGAGAATTTGGATATTCTTTTTCTTATGAAGTCATTAGTCTTCCTCAGTCAAGCGATTATAATATGACTGATATTAAGAAGCTTCAGGAAACTTATTATCAATTTCTCCCCAAAATATTTTTCAATTCAGAAATGGCTAAAAGAGAATTTTTGATTGCTCCCATTTTGATAGAAGTCGCTAAAAATACGGATTCTAAAATCAATGTAGAATATGCTATAGAAGTTGATGACAAATTAAGTGGTTCACTTGATTATCTAATACGCTCAAATCAAGAATTGCTTGTTATAGAAGCCAAAAAAGGGGATTTAGATAAGGGCTTCAATCAGTTATCAGCACAATTAATCGCGTTAGATAAATATGAAGAGGGTGATTTTGGCAATATTTTATATGGTGCGATAACAATTGGTGAAGTTTGGAAATTTGGTACGCTCAACCGATCTGAAAAACAGATTATAAAAGACATAAATAGTTATACCATACCTTCTGAGGTGGAAAAAGTGTTTTCTATATTAATGGGATTGGTGGGTCCAAAGAAATAATTGGGATCAGAGTAATTTTGCTAGAAAAATGGGGCAACCAAAAATAATTGATAATTAGATTTAATTTTACTCTGACCCTAATTATTTTTTCTTGTCGCAACCATATTTAATGAGGGCAATCATAAAAGGTTGCCCTTAACTTTATGGTGATGACCTACGTTCGCTATTTCATTTTTGCCTTTTAAAATAAATAGTTCAAAAAAGTGCTTGACTTTGAAAGAACGGCCCTTATTAATAGGTTCATCAACTTTAATATTTGTTGATAAATGAAATTTTTCGTTCAATAACTTATCCAAAGGATAAACTCTGAAATATCTCAAGGTTTGTATTTCAAGCCTAATATTGTTGTTAATGAGCGCATCATTAGCGTCTGCGATAGAACTGTCGCTCAATCAGTCGCGGTTTATACCCGGCGAAACTTTAGGCCTGACTCTGAATGAAGATTGGTCAGGTGAGGCGGATATTTATGTCGCTGTGACTATACCAGGGAGTGACATTTTTTACTTTTTAACTCCGCCGCTCAATTTTGGGTTGGATATGGTGCCGTATGCCCAGGCAGCACAGGCAAGTGGTTCCAGTGAAATTTTACGCATGGATTTACCAGCGGGACTGCCCACCGGGGAATATACCTTTTATGCAGGCGCGGTGCGAGTAACTGGTTTTCTTGATGAGATTATCGGTAGCGTGGTCGAAACTTCATTTATTTTTGCTACCGAGGCTGAGCCAGTGGATTTGACCTTTGGTGATAGTCGCTTACCTGATGGCGTGATTGAACGCACTTATAGTTTTGCCATTGAGCCTGCAACCGGTATGCCGCCTTATCAGTTTAGTTTGAGTACGGGTACGCTGCCAGATGGATTGACGCTGGGTAGTGATAGCGGATTGATTCAAGGTTCGCCAACGCAACGCGGTATGTCCCAATTTACGGTGCAAGTGGTTGATGCGAGCGGCAATGTGGGTGAGATTGAAAGGGCTATTAAAGTCTTTGGCATCTTGAGCTTTGGTGAACATGGTACCTATAAAGGGTGTAATGGTTTACAAATGGCTTTTAATTCGGCTCAGGATTTGGATGAGATTCGCATTGAGCAAGGGACTTATGAGTGTAATGGACAGTCGATTCCTAGCAGCAAAACCTTTGAATATGGGATTAAGGTTTCTGGTGGCTGGGATAGTGGCTTTGTGAATCAGAGTGATGATCCGGCTGTTACTGTTTTTGATGGTGGTGCGAAAATGATAGAAGGGATTGAAAACAGCGAGCAGTGTAAAGAGGCTGGCGGTCTATGGTATAATAGGCTAGTATGTTTCCAAGAAGGGCCTCCAAGTAGTTCAATTTTTTCTGTGTCTGCTGATGGTTCTGTGGCGGTAGAAGGATTGTCCTTTCAAAATGCTAGTGCTAGAGCAATCAGTGGTAATGGAAAAGTAAATATCACTCACTGCGTTTTTACCGACAACGGCGGCGGGGCGGTTTCTGGTGCAGACACCATCACCAACAGCACCTTCACCAACAACAGTGCTTATTATGGCGGGGCGGTTTATGGTGCATACACCATCACCAACAGCACCTTCACCAACAACAGTGCTTCTTCTGATGGCGGGGCGGTTTATGGTGCAGACACCATCACCAACAGCACCTTCACCAACAACAGTGCTTCTTCTGATGGCGGGGCGGTTTATTCTTATTCTTCCATAACCATCACCAACAGCACCTTCACCAACAACAGTGCTTATAAAGGCGGGGCTATTTATGGAAAAAATTGTACCATCGTCAACAGCACCATCGCCAACAACAGTGGCGGAGGATTTAAAGGCAGCGGCACTATTCTAAACACCATCTTCGCGCAAAATAAAGTAGGCGAAGAAGCTAACGACATTACTCCAGCGGGGAAATTGCATGTGGACTACACCCTGGTCAATTACATTTCAGGCGGAGTTGATTTGGGCACCCACATTATCATGGGTGAACCTCGCTTTGTGGATGCTGATAATGGAAATTTCCGTTTACGCGCTGATTCTCCTGCTATTTTTAAAGGATGACAACGACAATGCCCTTGATTTAGATGGTAATCCTCGTGTTGTTGGCGGGGCGATTGATCTTGGGGCTTATGAGGTTCAGTAAGTATATTGTTTGAATCAGAATTTTCAGAATGAGAGAATTTTCAGAATTAAGATTTAATCTTTTTTGTTTTTAATTCTGTCAATTCTTTAATTCTGTTAATTCTGATTCAGATCATTAGTACAGTTAAACTCCGATTAATTCAAGAAGCTAACTATAAGATGATTACAAGAACCGAACTTAAAAAGATTGCTAGAGCAAGAATAAAAGATGCGGAAGTTTTATGGAGTGCAAAACGTTATGATGGTGCGGCTTATATTTGTGGTTATGCCCTAGAATTGGGACTCAAAGCGAGAATTTGTCAAACCTTAAAATGGTCTGGTTATCCTTCAACAAACAAAGAATTTGCAAACTATAGATGTTTTAAAACGCATGATTTAGATGTTTTACTACATTTATCCGGCATAGAAGAAAAGATAAAAACCCTTTTCTTTCGTGACTGGTCAAATGTTGCAAATTGGAATCCAGAGGCAAGATATGATCGATAGGAACTGTTTCAGAAGCAGACACTTATAATATGATAAATGCGACCAAAAATTTAATAAAAGTACTATGAATAAATTAAATCAGAAAATGCTTAAAATTGAAAAGTACCTTGCCAGTCAAAAGGGTGAATTTAAACTTTTTGCCTTATTCCTTAGAGAAGGCTCGCCGGGTAAATGGGACGTTTTGGTTTCTGCTGGGTGGATTGATGCCAATAAACAACAAGCATTAAAAATCATTACAGAACAATTGACGACTAAACTCAATAAGAAAGAACTCATATCCTTATCTCGTGTTGTCGTTATTAGCCAAGACAACGAAGCTTTATCTACAATAAATCAATTTATGCCCGTAGGAAATCAAATTGCTGAAATACATGATAAGACTTTTTTTGGTTTAGATATAAAACAAGCATTTTTCATTTCACCTTCGTCAAATAAATAAATGTTGATGACTCTAGTGTTTGAATCCTTATCCCTTTTTAAAGGATGACAATGGCAATGCCCTTGATTTAGATGGTAAGCCTCGTGTTGTTGGCGGGGGGATTGATCTTGGGGCTTTTGAAGTTCAGTAAAAATATTGTTTGAATCAGAAACACAAACTAACGATTCAGACAATTAAATTATGTTAATTAACCAGAGGAATAAATTAAATGCCTGCCAAAGACATTTACCATGACAACGTAAAAAATGCCTTAATCAAGGATGGCTGGACAATTACTCATGATCCTTTGTTCATTCAATTTGACGATGTTGAAATGTACATTGATCTTGGTGCAGAAAAAATCATTGCCGCCGAGAAAGAAGGGCAAAAAATTGCAGTTGAGGTTAAAAGCTTTGTCAGTGCTTCGCTTATGTCTGCTTTTCATTTCGCTCTAGGACAATTTATAGATTATCGTCATGGATTGGAAGGACTCAAGTTTGCACATACCTTATACATGGCGGTTCCGATAGATGTTTATGAGACTTTCTTTATGCGCCGATTTATTCAATCCGTCATCAAAAGCTGTTCTGTCAAACTGATTGTTTATGATTTTGATAAAGAGGAGATCGTCAAATGGCAAACTTAGATCAATACCGAACCGATATTGAAAATGTGATTAAAGAATATAGTCAATATAAACCCTCGTATGGCGAAATTGAAGTGCAAATCATTTTTGATCGGGAACACGATCACTATCAACTAGCCAATGTGGGTTGGCATGGTTATAAACGCATTCGTGGTTGTGTGCTACACATAGATATCAAAGATGGAAAAATCTGGATCCAGCACGATGGAACGGAAGTGGGCATAGCCAATGAATTAACTGCATTAGGTGTACCAAAAGAGGATATTATTTTAGCCTATCATGCAGCGTCCAGGAGAAAGCATACGGGGTTTGCAGTTTCGTAACTATTCCAACGCACAACTGATGGCTTGTTTATGAACTATACACCTGGTCAATAACATATCAAGCAAGCGTAGCAAGCGTAGGGTGGGTAGAGCGATAGCGAAACCCACCATCATTTCTCTTTCAAGTGAAAAGCTGGATTCAACGCGTTTAGAAATCCTATCCACAAATCGCTTGATTCGTCAAAGAGCTTAAAATAATTGGGGTCAGAGTAAATTTTTCTAGAAAAATGGGGCAACCAAAAAAAATTGAGCATTAGATTTATAGCATTTCCCTTTTGAGTGAAGTACATCTTTTGTAGGGGCAAGACTGAATGGTTGCCCTTTTTTGTATCTCACCCAAACGAAAAACGCTATAATTTGTAAAGCGTCATGTTGAGGAATTGTAATGTGGTGTTCCCCATTTTCTGAAGTGGTTAAGCGTAAATGACTACCCGTTTGACGAGTTTTTTGGTATCCAAAGCGTTTGAGTACTGCCATTAAGTATCGGGCCGACACTTTCGGTTCGCCCCTACCAATCTCCATGTATTATGTGATTTTCGGTGCTAACCACCGCGAACGCCCGCAGCGATACTTAATGGCATTGAAGCGTTTGAGTGACAGGGCGAGTGTTCGCCCCGAAATATGACGAGGTAATTTCATGCTGCTAGTACCTCATCGTGAACAAAAAGTAAGCGAATCATTTTAGGCCTTTCCGCAGGTTCAAAATGACAACGCACTGCATCACGGATTTGATGACGTAATTCAGTGACATTATCTGCTTCTGTATAGATTGATACCTCAACCGCACGAGCGATGTAACCCCCTTCAGGGGCAGGCTCAACAATAAAAATTCAATTCATTCACAATTTTATGCTCCTATAGTTTTTATTATCAGTAACTATCAAAAACTGAGATGAGCCGTAGCTTTCTTAATAGATAGTTTTTTTATGTGGGATTATATTAATTAACAAATTAGTTATCAGTTGAGTTATTCGTTTCCAAACCGGGCAACTTGGGCAACTTAAACTGGTCAACATAAGGAACGACTCGTCGCCGCCCTT
>QNES01000068.1 GCA_003645255.1 Gammaproteobacteria bacterium | reverse complement strand
TTTTCAAGATCGCTCACATGATCAACAATGGGTTTATCATATTCATCGACTAGAATAACCACTTTTTGTTGTGTTTTTGCCGCCACTTTTTCAATTAACTCAATAAATTTCTCTCGGATAAATTGGCTTTCCAACTCAATCTTATACTGACTAGCCACTTTATCTAAAAAAGATAAGAGTGAATCCATAAAGACTTCATCATTCGTATGGGAAATCTGATTGAAATCAATCACTATCACTGGATACGATTGCCAGTCAATCTGATCATAAATATACAACCCTTTAAATAGGGCTTGATGACCGGAAAAAATTTCCGCCAAGGTTGAAACCAGCAAAGATTTTCCAAATCGGCGAGGGCGGGAAAGAAAAAAATAGTCGCCGCTTTGAATTAATTGTGCAATGTGATAAGTTTTATCTACATACACACAGTCATCTTTAATTATTTTGGGGAACGTTTGAATCCCGATGGGTAATTTTTTCATTTATCCGTTAAAAAATATAATTATCGGAGCATATAGACTTTATGGTGAGGGGATTTGAACGGGTGGTGTGGAAAACAGCTTTGAAACCGTGATTTGGCTTAAATAAACCTGACAGGTTTTCAAAACCTGTCAGGTTTAGTTTTCATCGAAACGATTTCAGGCACATTCCTAAAATGGTTTAATAAGGCTTTTTATGCCTTCTGTAATTTATGTAATATACTTTTCGCAATGCCATTAGCAAAATCTTCCTGATTTTCATAGTTCATTTTTTGCGCCAAAGCGACTAAACCTTTAACCATTTTACGGGTTTCAGCAATTTCTTCATGACTTCTGCCACAACCTTCACAATGCGTACCTGTTTCGGTACATTCACCAATACAAGGGTTAAATTTCATATCTTTTTTCCATTTTATTAGTTAATTAATATTCATCCTGGATTTAAAAATCTCAAAGCTTCAGCTTTGGATGTGTTTCCAGATAAAAACTAGCTAGAATTAAAAAAAGTATTATACCACATAATGATTAAGCTGATACCAGTCTACAAATCTCTTCCCCATTACGAATTTTTTAAAAATGGTATTTTTAACATGCCAAGACTGAATAAACCATTAATCATTAACCATTATAAGTAAAGCCAACAGGCGACATCATGTCGTGGCTTATGTTCCTTTAGTGGGGGCATTTTTTTGAAACAAGGTTCCATCACCGCAGAGCAGCGAGTACAAAAACGGCACCCCGCAGGATATTCAAGTGGCATGGGTACAGTTCCCTTAATGGAAACTAACCGTTCATGTCCTTGCATGGGAAGTGCTTTTAATAATGCTTGTGTGTAGGGATGCAAGGGATTTTTGAAAAGAGGACGGATTTCACTCTGTTCCGCAATTTCTCCTGCATACATTACCACAACGCGCTGGGCAAAGTGCGCTACGACACCTAAATTGTGGGTAATCAATAAAATTGCCATGCCCAGATCGTCCTGGAGTTGCTTGAGAAGGCGCAAAATTTGGGCTTGTATAGTAACATCTAACGCGGTCGTTGGCTCATCCGCGATGAGGAGATCAGGTTGACAGGCTAGAGCCATCGCAATCATGACGCGCTGTTTCATACCCCCGGACAATTCATGGGGATAGTGATCAATGCGTTGGCGGGGTGAAGAAATACCGACTTTTTCCAATAATTGGAGTACTTCAGGTCGTGCCTCGCGTTGACTCATCTGAAAATGGTGAGTGAGCACTTCACTGATTTGATGACCGACGGTGAAAACCGGATTAAGGGAAGTCATTGGCTCCTGAAAAATCATGCCGATACGGCGCCCTCGAATTTGCTGACGTTTTATTTCAGGTAATCCTACCAATTCTTGCCCTTTCAGTTTGATACTTCCCTGGGTAATACATCCTGGTTCTTCAATCAGCCCCATAATAGCCAGTGCCATCACTGATTTGCCACAGCCAGATTCACCTACTAATGCCAACGTTTCACCTGCATTAATTTCAAACTTGACGTTTTGCACCACTTGCAATTCACCTTTATCCGTAAAAAAGGAAACGTGGAGATTAGTTACTTCTAGCACTGAATTTTCTACTTTCATCTAACGCCTCCGCAATTTAGGGTTAAGAGCCTCGCGCATTCCTTCACCCACTAAGTTAAAAGCTAACACAATGATAAGAATCGCTATGCCAGGGGTAAAAAAAAGCCAGGGCGCATCAAAAATAAAATTTTTACCATCTGCTAAAATATTGCCCCAAGTAGCATAAGGTGGCTGTACACCAAATCCTAAAAAGCTCAGAGCAGATTCAGTTAAGATAGCCGTAGCAACACCAATAATCGCCGAGACTAACACCGGCGCAATCGCATTAGGTACCATGTGCAGGAAAATGATACGCCACTCCGGTAAGCCTACCGCCTTGGCAGCTATCACAAAATCTTGTTCCCGTAGTGCCAAAAATTCCGCACGTACAAAGCGGGCTGTTCCCATCCAACTGGTTATCCCAATGATAATCATAATATTATAGATGCTAGGTGGTAATAAAGCGACGACTGTTAGTATCAAAAAAAAGGTTGGAAAACAGAGCATAACATCGGTAAAACGCATAATAAATGTATCGACTGAGATAAACCCCAGGCGAACATTACCGTAAAAACCAGCCAGCCCACCAAATAAAATACCGATGAAAGTCGATATACCGACAGCGACAAAGCCAATAGAAAGCGATACAAAAGAACCTTGTAACATCCTAGCAAAAACATCGCGCCCCAATTCATCAGTACCCAATATATAAATTCCAAATCGGGGTATATCTTCTAACGGCAATAGCCCGGAGGCAAATGATAACGGGGGTAAAAATTTATCGACTAATCTAACCGTTTTGGGATCAAATACTATCATCCATTCTGTCATCGCTTTACCGGCAATAGCCGCAATAATGAGCAATAGTAAAATGATTAAGCCGAATATGGCTAACTGATCTTTTTTCAATAGCCGCCAAAATTCTTGAAGTGGCGTTTCTGATTGAACTGTCATTATTTATAACCTGCTAAATTGATTAATATTAATTTTGTTTTGAAAAAAAATATAACCTGGAAGAAAAATCACACTTTTATTCATTTTAGAAAAAAATCTAAAAATGATTATAAATCAATAAATTATATTATATCTTATGAATGTTTCTTGTATCATGACAAGATCGTTATATATGTTGATATATACTTCGCACTGCTAAAGAAAAAACTTTTTTAGCTCCCTAAAAAGTTATAATCATATAGCCGTTTGCAGTATAGCCTTAAAATTCAGAGGCTCTTCATTATAAGGCAATAATTTAGCCTGAACCTCCTTTAAATAAACAATAATTATTATTACAATGATGACTTTTAAAAACAGCCATAATAGTATTATGATAGTCGATCGGTCAGAAGTTGCCCGTTCTATCATTTCCCATATCTTACAAAAGGAGATGTATGATGCTTATATAGTTACCTGTGGTAGTGCTGAAGAAGCCATGGATTATTTACATCGGAAAAAATTTGATTTGATAACGACTTCACTATTGTTGCCAAGCTTAGACGGATTAGATTTATGTCATGAAATTCGTAAAAGTAATAGACAACATCTCACGCCTGTCATTGTGGTTTCAAGTGATGCTGACCGACGCTTATTGCGGGAAGGATTTTCAGCAGGTGTGACTGATTATTTCAATAAATCGCTAGGTTATAAGCGTCTAGTTGAATTTATTAAAGATGTGCTACAACGACATGCAGGGCTTGTGGGCAGAATCTTATATGTTGAAGATAGCATAAGCGAAGCGCAAGCTACCCAAACGCTTATGGAAAGACATGGACTGCATATTACTCAGATAAGCAGTGGCGAAGAAGCCCTACAATTGCTTAAAAAGGCAAGGAATTCAAATGATGACGTAGAACAAGAATTTGATCTGGTTTTTACAGACTTTTTCCTTAATGGAAAAATGACCGGGGGAGATCTGTTATATGCTATTCGTACCCAGTTACATTATTCCCGCCAAGAAATGCCTGTTTTGGTTGTGACCATTGAAGACAATAAAAAATGTCAGGTTGATATTTTCCATGCGGGTGCGAATGATTTCATTACTAAACCTATCATTGAAGAAGTACTTATTGCTCGTGTCAAATCATTACTATTGGTAAAACATCAATATAACGTGATCAAACGCTATTCTAAGGATATTTACAAATTAGAAACCACTGATAGTTTAACAGGTGCCTATAACAAAAAATTTTTGTTTCAACAAGGAAAAGTCATAGTGGCTCAACAGCCTAATGTCTGTCTGATGATGGTTGATATTGATCATTTTGAAACCATTGATAAAGTTCAAGGACACATGATAGCGGATCATGTACTGCATTTGGTGAGCCAATTTTTCATCAATGCTTTTTCTAAAGAGGTGATAGTCACCCGTTTTGTGGGTAAAAAATTTACCCTATTAATGCCTGACTATACGCTAGAAAAGGGAAAAATCATGGCGGAAAATTTGCGTCGTCAAATGATAGAACTCAAACCAGAAGGTTTAGATATTACTGTCAGTATTGGTTTAACCTCTTCAGAAGGGGTGACAGAAACGACTTTAGCTACCCTGATTTCTGATGCCGACAATGCATTACAGACGGCACAAAAACAGGGTTACAACCGCACCTGTTTATGTATCACCCACAAAAATATTACCTCGGCTTGATTCAATAATAAGTTATCAGTTATGAGTAAACTATGCAAATCAAAATACCTGAATTATCATTAGTTTTATTAGTCGGCGCGTCAAGCAGTGGTAAATCAACCTTTGCTAAAAAACATTTTTTGCCGACTGAAATCTTGTCTTCAGATAACTGCCGCGCCTTGATTTCTGATGATGAAAATAACCAATCTGTTACCAAAGATGCCTTTGAAGTACTACATTTTATCGCCGCCAAACGTCTCGCAGCGGGTAAATTCACCGTGATCGATGCGACGAATGTTCAAACTGAGGCACGTAAATCATTATTGGCATTAGCGCGTCAATATCATTTTATGTCCACTGCAATTGTTTTTAATTTGTTAGAAAATTTATGTCATGAAAGAAATAAACAACGCACTGATCGCCATTTTGGTCCCCCGGTTATACATAAACAGTATATTGCTCTAACAGACTCCCTGCAAAATATTAAACAGGAACGTTTTAAACAAATTATAATTTTCGATTCGGTTGCAAAAATCAATACGGCGAAAATTCAACGGGTGCTGCTATCAAATAACTTGAAGCATGAACAGGGACCATTTGATATTATTGGTGATGTGCATGGTTGTTTTGACGAATTGACTGAATTACTTGAAAAATTGGGATATATCATCAAAATTCAGTCCCAAAATTTTACCCAACCTGTTTACACAGTCACTCATCCAAAAGGACGCAAAGCCATTTTTTTAGGAGATTTAGTTGATCGAGGTATAAAAATCCCTGAAGTGCTGCGCCTCGTTATGGACATGGTTGCCTCTGGCACCGCCTTTTGTGTGCATGGCAACCATGATGTTAAGTTGGTGCGAAAATTAAAAGGCAGAAATGTCAAATTGACGCATGGCTTGCTAGAATCAGTACAACAATTGGAAAAATTTTCACCGGATTTTCATCAACAAATTGTTGATTTTATTAATAATTTAGTCAATCATTACCTACTGGATGGCGGCAAATTAGTTGTGGCACACGCCGGCATGAAAGAATCATTACAAGGGCGTGCATCAGGTAAAGTCCGTGAATTTGCACTTTATGGTCAAACGACTGGGAAAACAGATGAATTTGGTTTACCAGTGCGCTATAATTGGGCTGCAGATTATCATGGGCGAGCTGTGGTAGTTTATGGACATACGCCTATCGCAAAAGCCAAATGGCTGAATAATACGATTTGTATTGATACTGGCTGCGTGTTTGGCGGTCAATTAACGGCACTGCGTTACCCAGAAAAAGAATTAGTTTCAGTACCCGCTAAATATACCTATTTTAAATCTATTAAACCATTTCTTGCTGAAACTGAAAGTTAAAGTCGCCTTTAGAAATACGATTTATGGCAAAAATCGGATTTCTTTAAACCTTAACCATTAAACAAGAATTTTACGATGAAAAACAAAAAGATAGGTTTATTTGGGTTAACGATTGTAGGTATAATTGCCCTTTTGACTAACACGACTGGGTTAGCCAAAGAAGTGCAGACAGGTGACACTTATGCCCCGCTGATGAGTCAGGGAGACGCTCTTTTTCAACAAGGTTATTTCCAAGCTGCAACAAAACACTGGGAAAAAAGTTTAGCATTGTTTGATGGCAATACCAATCAACATATTAATATATTGACACGCTTGGCGGCGGCTTATCAAAACCTGGGTATGCACAGTGCGGTTTTTCAGACACTGGAACAAGCTATTTCCCTTGCGGAAAAAACACAAGATGTGAAGCAGAGTGCCCTGGTTCTTAGCCAATTAAGCGATGCTTGGCTGTCTATTGGAGAATCGAAGGAGGCACTTTTATTAGCAAATAACAGTATTGCAGATGCTAGAAAGGCACAGGCACCAAAAATTTTGGCAAGGGCACTCAATAATCAGGGTAATGCCTTAATTATTTTACAAAATTATCCAGAAGCAATAAAGGCATATAATGAAAGTGCTAAACTGGCTAAACAAGTAGGTGATTTGGAACTAGCGGTTAGAGTCTCTATCAATCGGTTAAAAGCTGAAATGAGTCATAGTTCACTGGATGATGTCATCAGGATACAAGAAGAAGTTTATGCCATGATTGGCAATTTACCCTATAACTATGAAAAAGCAAATAGCTTAGTTTCCCTTGGCAGACAAAGTCAGTTTATCTTACAATCCCCTACCCTTGCCAAACGGCAAAAAATCATACTGTCAACTTACCAAGCATTCATGGAGGCAGTGCAAATTGCCAAACATCTGCAAAATAATCACCTTACCTCTATTGCTTATGGATATCTGGGGCAATTGTATGAACAAGAACACCGTCTAAATTCAGCCTTGTCGCTTACCAGACAAGCCATTTTTTTTGCGAAACAAGGTAATAATCCACATATTCTCTATCGTTGGTATTGGCAGCAAGGGCGGATTTTTAAGGCGCAAGGCGAACTTGAAGCAGCGATAGCAGCCTATCGTTTAGCCTCTGTCACATTGAAACCCATTCAATCGGTGTTAGAAATGGGTTATCGTACTCTCCCAGGCACATTTGATGAAGTCGTCAAACCGGTTTATTACGGACTGGCTGACTTGCTACTACAAAAAGCGGCGATAAGTCAAGACGCGGTGGCACAGCAACGTTTCTTAAAGGAAGCAGTGGCAACGGTAGAATTAGTTAAAGTGGCTGAATTGCAAGACTACTTTCAAGATGATTGTATACTCGCTTTACAGTCTAAAGCCACTGAACTGGATTACATTTCATCACAAACTGCTATACTTTATCCTATTCCATTGCAAGATAGATTAGTCATTATTGTCAGTATCACCGGTAAATTCCATCAAACCGTTGTGCCGGTCAATGCCGAGCAAATTAATCAGATCAGTTGGGATTTAAGAGTCGGTTTACAAACTCGCCCTAATAACCGCTTTATATACCATGCTTGGCAACTTTATGATTGGTTAATACGCCCTATCGAAACATTATTGACTGTTCACCAAATTGATACCTTAGTAGTGGTACCGGATGGCAAATTACGCCTGATTCCTTTTTCTACCCTGCATGATGGTAAACATTTTTTAATTGAAAAATATGCCATAGCACTGACACCTGGGCTGACATTGCTAGATCCAAAACCTATTCGCTGGGATAATAGCAAGATACTTTTGATTGGTTTATCCGAAGCCGTGCAGGAATATCCACCCTTGCCTAATGTACTCAAGGAATTGCAAAGCATACAAGATATTACCCAAGGAATTGCCAATAGCAAGCGCATGTTAAATGCCCAATACTCTATTGAAAACTTCCGTAATCAGCTAAGGACGACTGAGTATTCCGTCATTCATTTAGCGACGCACGCTGAATTTAATACCGATCCAGAGCAAACTTATCTACTCACTTATCAAGAAAAAATGACGATGAATGAGTTACAAGAGGTAATAGGCTTAGGTCAGTTCCGAGAAAATTCCTTAGAATTATTGACTTTAAGTGCTTGTCAGACAGCGGTAGGTGATGATCGTGCTGCGCTCGGACTCGCTGGGGTTGCCATAAAAGCCGGTGCTAGAAGTGCCCTGGCTACTTTATGGTTTATTGATGATGAAGCGACTTCAATCGCCGTGACAGAGTTTTATCGACAACTTGTACAACATCCTGGGCATTCTAAAGCTAAAGCACTACAAAACGTGCAAAAAAAGCTCATTGCCCAAATTCGTTATTGGCACCCTAGCTATTGGGCACCGTTTTTATTAATAGGAAATTGGTTGTAAACAGGACTGATAACTGATTACTGATAATTGATAATTGATTATGTATCGTGAATTAACTGTGGCAGCCGTGCTATTTGGTATCGTTCAAGGTGTTATACTTAATATCGCCTTTGCCTATATTGCTCTCAAGCTTGGTTTTTCCTTAGGAGGTTCAACTATTGCAGCCATCCTGGGTTATGTCTTTTTGCGTGGTTTCTTACGAAAAGGAACCATTGTTGAAAATAATATTAACCAAACAATTGCCTCTGGTATTAATTCGGCGGGTACAGGTGTCGTATTTGTCCTGCCTGCTTTATTTTTACTCAATACCCAAGGGCAAGATAATTTAATCTTATCAATTTGGCCTCTAATACTGGCTGCTATCGCTGGTGCGATTCTGGGTGTCGTCGTCATTATTCCCTTGCGCAAGCAACTCATAGAGATAGAACGTCTCCGTTTTCCAACCGGTGTTGCAGTGGCTACCATTATACGTACTGGCGCGGCAGGTGTTGAAAAAGCCAAACTATTGGGCATTGGATTTTTAATCAGTGCTATTTGGAAACTGCTTATGATTTCGGGTTGGCTTGAAAGTCCAGGCTGGTTAGAAAATGAAGAACTTAACATAAGTTTTGGCTTGTTGCCCGCCTATTTTGCTCCCGCCCTTTCTTTATCAATCCTGAATTTTGCAGCGGGTTTACTCTCAGGACGAGCGGGTTTGCCCTTCTTATTGGGAGGAATAATTGCTTGGTGGGTGATTTCTCCGATTTCTGTCATAGCAGGCTGGACACCAGTTAACTTAGATAATCAAGCATTAGTGGATTTTATTCACAGTCACATGTTGCGCCCATTGGGTATTGGAGTCCTGATCGGTGCGGCGTTGATGGAAGTGGTGGTCAATTTTCAGGCTATCAAAGGGGCTATTTACTCCCTGATAGTCGCGTCGCGCATAAGCAGTCTTCATAATACTGGTACAGATGAAATGCCCTTTTGGGTACTATTACTGGGTGGCGGTGCCGCTATGCTATTCTTTTTTATAGCGGCTGTGAGTACTTCAGGCGTTTCTATCACTCAAGCCAGTTTAGTTGCCTTACTCGGAACCTTATGGTTAGGATTAGCTGGATTGATTGTCGCACAGTGTACCGGCTTAACTGATATTTCCCCAGTGTCAGGTATTGCACTGATTTCAGTGACTATGATGATGGTAATTCTCAATGGCAATATTGGTGCGGCTATGCTCGTTACCCTCGCTGCGGCCATTGCAATTGGTCAAAGTGCTGATATGATGCAAGATATAAAAACAGGGTTTATGCTGGGTAGCCGTCCATTGATACAGCAATTGGTTCAATTTGGAACGTCATGGCTCGGGGCCATTTTGTCTTTTTTCGTTATCTATGTGCTTTGGAGCAGTGGTGCAGGGGGTAGTCATGGTTTTGGCCCTGGTAGTTCACTGCCAGCACCTCAAGCAACGGCACTGATGAGCGTTATTGAAGCCGTCCAAAATAATACCGTGCCTTCAGATAAGTATATTTTAGGTGCTATAATAGGCATTTTACTTGGCACTGCTCCTGTCGCCAGTTTAGGTGTTTTAGCCGGCTTAGCAATGTATTTGCCATTTTCTATTACCTTAGGTTATGGACTTGGTTGCTTAACTCAGATGGTTATCACTCAACATAAGGGAGAAGTTTTTAGCGAAAATAAGCTAGTGCCACTCGCCGCCGGCTTAATTATTGGTGAAGCACTCATGGGGGTAGGTTATGCGATTTACGAAATTATACATTGAACAAAAACGGGACTTTATTCAATAAACGACAGAACTGACAACAGGGAATAATTATGCAGATAACAGGAAGATTCTTGTTTATAGTTGGCATCATTGTAGCCTTAATCAGTGCCGCGAAATTGCCAGTTACCGGTACTGATTGGTCCAACATGCTTCCCCTTTATGTAGGTGCGGTAATTGTTTCACTACTTGGCTTATTGTTATTACATTGGCATCGTCTATTACCAGGGAAAAATCGGCATACTTGTTCTAAGCACACTATCTCTGAAACGATAGAACTATTACAACGACTACTAACAGAAATGCGGTGTTTAGGAGAATATATTAATAGCTCTGACGGGGTACAGATTACTACGCGCGTCAATACTTTGCTTGATAAGTATCTGTTACCCTTTGTTGCAAATCAACAAAAATACCTTCTTGAGTTAGATCAATACAAGGGTCTAAACGTTTTAGTTGCTATTGCTCAAAGTGAGCGTTTACTCAACAGAATGTGGTCTGCTGCCAGTGATGGTAATATAAATGAAGCTATCAAAACCTACCCAAAAGCTTTAACAGCCATTAAGAAAGCCCACAACTTATGTCAGGAAATGCTCATTAATAATTTACGATAGCCTGGCACTGAATTATTTGGATTTTAGCTTGTTTTAGCTGTTAAGCTTGAAACTTCTGCTCAAAACGAGTATTATTTATTATAGTTTTTCAAATAAGGAAGGAAAATAATATGAATGTCGTCAGAAAGATACTTGGCCCAAAATCCAAATACGATAAGAGTTTGCCATACACTTATGAAGCCAGAGTACCAATCATAGAAGGTGATGAAATTTACAATCACTATCTATCTGATAAAATCTGTAGCTTAATTGAGTACTTAAATGAAAACGGAATTAAACCTGAAGAAGTGCAACTTTTTGAGGTTTACCAAAATGATGACTTTCCAATTAAAAAAGAGCTTTGCCTAACACAGGAAGGTCAATGGCTTTGTAAACCTCAGATATGTTGTTCCTTAAAAGAGCATTATAAAGGACATATTGAAGAAGGTAAGTGTTCATTCAAGGACAGAGGTAACGAGTGCGTTGGTCCATGATTTAATTTTAAAATCTTTTGGGGAATGAACTCTATCCTGCAAAAGTGCTATAAACCTGCCAGGTTTCCAAAACCTGGCAGGTTTGATCAAAAAATTATTTTTATGAACATCTATAGCATTTTCAGACTATGGGGTAGTCTTTGGTTAAACTTAAATGAGTCAGCTTACAATTTCAATTGTACGGTATGCCCTGGTTGGTTGCTAGGATGATCGGTTTTAGTAAAGACTAAACGATCATTTTTCAACACAATCACATCAAAGAAGGGCTTGAAGCGTTCTTCAGAAATACCAAAGGCTTCCAAAAATTTCTGAAACAACTCCTGCTCTTCAGGTGCAGCTGTTCCATCTGAGAGCGATGAGTCAAGTATATTCGCCAAAATGCACATTCTTTGCGCATCAGTTAGTATTGGGGTGACTTCAGCTAAAAAAGTATCTACAGGGGTATTTTGTTGATACTTAAAGGCACGATCCAAGAGTCGCTGATTTTGAGCACCAACACCAATGCTACCACCACTTTCTTCCCCACCCAAAACGGCAAGTAATTGCCCAACTTCTTCGTTTTCGACTTTACCATCGGCACCTATCATATAAACAAGCGATGTTGCGAAAGCAAAATGAGGCGTTTTTTCTTCAGTATCGCCCTTAAACATGTCAAAAAGTCCCATTATGATACCTCTTAAAAGGTTAGAAATGAATTAATCAGTCAATAAATATTTAATTTTGACTGATTTTAAAGATATTCAGTATAAATGATTATCTTATAAAATTTTACCTCAAATCAATTTAATGTGTATAATAAATTAGTAGACTCTTCGGATAAACAATTTTTTTAACCACGATAGGATTGTAAAAATGACTAAGATACCTTTGACGTTAGCGATTTGTGCTATGTTTAGCTTAACTGCTACCGCAGTTTCAGCGAAGGTCCAACCTGCATCATCACCAATCGTTCAATCAGCTGAACTTGATACTAACGAGTTGGCTAATGGCATGATAAGTGTTCAATATCGCCTGGACGTTGCTGATAGCGCGGATGACTATAAAGACTGTGATGAAGATAAC
The DNA here is from genome assembly GCA_003645255.1 of Gammaproteobacteria bacterium. Classification (GTDB taxonomy): domain Bacteria; phylum Pseudomonadota; class Gammaproteobacteria; order Beggiatoales; family Beggiatoaceae; genus QNES01. The sequence continues at coordinate 7,838 of QNES01000068.1, read as the reverse complement.
AATGAGAAATCAGACACTTCAACGAGTCTCCAAGATCATCTGAATATTGCTCACTATGATGATCATGATGATCATCATGAAGACAATAATCCGCCTAAAAGCTAGTCATTCCATAGCTAACACATAGCTGTTCAGATATGGAATTTACGCACTCAAATAGCAGAGTGCGTATAATTTTAGGATTTATCTTTTCAAAACCCTATCTTTTCAAAACCCTAAAAACTCAACTCAGTGCCTTAAAAATGGCATCCCGAATTTCTTCGACTTGACCAACACCACTAATACGCACATATTTCAGCGCATTACTTTCATCAGCCCACTTGGAATAGTAGTTTATCAACGGCTCAGTTTGATCGTGATAGATTTGAAGGCGTTTTTTAACCGTTTCTTCCTGATCGTCATCGCGTTGAATTAAATCTTCACCCGTGACATCGTCTTTGCCCTCGATTTTAGGTGGATTGTACAAGACATGATAAGTACGTCCTGAACTTAAATGTACCCGCCGTCCACTCATGCGCTTGACGATTTCTTCATCAGCGACTGCAATTTCCACCACATAATCAATGTCAACAGCTGCCTCTTTCATGGCATCTGCTTGTGGAATGGTACGTGGAAAGCCATCAAATAAAAAGCCATTGCTACAATCAGGCTCTTTAATACGGTCTTTGACTAAGCCAATAATGATCTCATCCGATACCAAGCCGCCTTCATCCATGATTTTTTTGGCAGCTAAACCGAGTGGTGTTCCGGCTTTCACAGCTGCGCGTAGCATATCTCCGGTGGAGATTTGTGGAATCATGTATTTATCTTTGATGTAATTGGCTTGAGTACCTTTGCCCGCACCAGGTCCACCCAGTAGAATTAAACGCATTGAAGCTTTTTCCTTGTAATGTGAATGAAAAAAAATGATTTACAATGTATTTTATCATATTTAGAAACTTTAAAATCGTCAATAATTTCGCTCGGCTCAAAGTTTCATTAATCATTAAGTTAAGGGGGAATGCTTATGAACTTGCTCAACAGGTAAAAAAATAGTGTTCTTGATTATAAATTTAATTGCTAATTAATAATTGCTAATTAGAATTAGAATTCTATTTATACTCCAAGCTGTCAAATTTTTGGATTTTCAGAGTAGGGTAGGAATGTTAATAGTGCCTTCAATGATTCTCGTTTTTTCCCCGTTACTACCAGGCGCGCCATCTTGATCTGGTGACTTAATTGTGATCGTAATAGTTGCCGATTCTTGCGGTGGATATTCTAGGCGTTTGTGTTCATTGCCATCTTTATCCGTTTCGGTGATTCTTTCTGCAGGATTACTGGATAAGGTAAACTGAATATTTGGATTGCCCCATCCATTGCTATCATTGAATTTTATGTCAATAATCCCACCTAATACACCATTATTAGTTGTGACTTGAAACTGTGTTCCTGCTACTAAGGCATTACCATAAATATCACCAATGTTTTTCACCGTAAAAGTTTGACTGCCCCCATTGGGAATCGCAAAAGTGCTAGGTGTCACTTCAATTGGTGCAATGTAATCAGAAAACAATATACGCCCACTATGCCAAATAGTGGTATTTTCAAATAGCCCTCCAGGACCATCAAATTGGTTATTACCATTATCAAATTGACCATTGCCATTGACATCAATATATAACTCATCCAGGTCAAATACGGCGTTATCATTGCCATCAATATACGGTTCACTCATGTCGTCAAAGGGTTCATTCTGATCATACTCTCCATTACCATTGCTATCGACAAAACTTTCACTGCCTGTTGTAAAAAAAACAATGGTGACTAATCCAGGATTACCACATAACATTTCAGTTCCATCAGAAAAAACCGCCGCAAAATCACCACTGCACTGGTATTCTCCACGCAGTGTAGGTACCCCGCCCAAAAGGGGGACAGTCGGATTAGCCGACTGTAAAATCGCTGTAGCTTGCCCTAATTCAGTGGTTGTCGTAAATGCGCCGCCACCGATGCTTTTACCTATCATACCCCCTTCAGTGATGAAACTTACCGGCGTACCGTCTGGCACAATATTTCCGAACCTATCACCGACAAAGGCGGTCACTTCATCAAGTAGCCCAAAGGTAACACCGCCAGCAATATTGAGAAATTCAAATGCCAATGAAAGATGATCAGCATCAGGCAGCCCACCAACAATCGTCACTTGGGCTACCGTACTAATGGTGTCATTGACTGTGGCAATCACGTCGATAGAGCCGGCTACGGCACCGCTTTTTAAGGTAACGCTGACTAAACCATTGTGGGTGGTTCCTATTGCGGTTATCCCGCTATCGCCTTGGGTAGTGATAGTTTCACCGCCTCCTAAAGTGGTTTTACCCAGGGCAAAATAGACTTGTGTTCCATCTACAACCGGATTGCCTAGATTATCTTTAACCAAAAATTCAATTGTCGTGCTTTGGACGACACCACTGCCAATAATACCTATCTCTTTGGGTTCTATTTTGCTAACTTCAATCGTACCGGCGTTAGCTGGTTGTATCGTCAGCATTAGGCTATCAGTAGCCACACCTGCTGTGGTGATAATAGTGGCTAAACCGGCTTGTGTGTTAGCACTAAATTTTGCGTGTGCAAAACCGTTTTGGGTAAGTACCGATTCCGTTATGATACCTAGCGTGGTGGTAAAATTAACAGGCGTTCTGTCCTTAACAGGATGACCTTGAACATCTTTCACTTCGGCGGTTATTGTCGTCTCGCCATTGACTGAGAGTGAATCAGCGTTAGTGCTGAGTTTGAGGCTGCTAGGCTCATTGGGGTAAAATGTCAATGTGGCTGAAGCTTTGGGTAAATTATCAGCTTGTGCTTCAATCACCACCTCGCCAAGGAAATTGCCAGTTACGTTTACAATGGCACCTTCTGATTCAGTCGTACTCGGACGAAAATCATCTATAAAGGCTGATCCACTTGTGACCCGAATATCAACGGGTATCCCGACAATCCTTACCCCTTCTATATCAATGACGGTAGCAATGAGTGTGACAGGAATGTCACCGTCGGCTATGCCTTCAGCCTCGGTAGGAGACAGGCTGACTTTTGCGCCAAAATATAATGGAATTTCTTGCTTTGCGGTATCCGCTTGCACCGTTACGATCAGATTTTCGCCATGAGAATTTGATACAATCGCTTTGACTTCACCTTCATTATTACTGATGCCTGTTTGAGGTGAAATGTCTGCCTGACTTTCTGTCTCATCCGTTCTAAGCACTGAAAAAGTCACAGTTTGCCCTGCAATAGGCAAATCGTTGTTATCAGTAATCTGCGCTGTGATAGTCGCTGATTGGTTAATATCCAAAACCGTCGCGGTTGTTTTTGCATCAAAGCGGCGATTTTCACCAAAAGAAGCACTGAAATTCACCGTTGCTTCTGCATTTAATGAACCACTACTGGCGTTGACTATAGCAGTACCTCCATCTTCACCTAAATCTGTAATAGTGACTTCAGCAGTACCATCAGCTCCGGTAATGACCATATTGGGTGATAAAGTTTCATTATTGCTATTTTTAAAATTAAAAGTGACCGTTTGTGCATCAAGCGGCGTATTTTTAGCATCTTTTAATAAGGCTGTTAACTTAACTTCATCAATTGTATTAATTGAACTCGGCAATAATTCTAAAGTCGCTCCAAAGTAGAGTTTTAATGTTTGAATGAGCTTTCCACTGGTTACGGTGACAGTTACTGTGGTATCATTAGTCACGGTAAAAGTAGCTTGACCGTTGATATCTGTCAATCTTGGATTATTATCACTTAACCTGGCTGGTTTTGAAACCTTCACCTCAAAAGGGGCTTCTGGTAGTGGCTCCCCGGTCAATTCTTTATATATTTTCACGGTGACTGTAGTGGTATCATTATCGGACAAAACTGTTTCAGAGGCAGTTAATTCAATGCTTTCAACGGGTGCAATAAAAGTGATGCTGACCGATTCGCTTCGCATTCCCCCTGCCGTAGCCGTTACTTCAAACTCTTCAGCTACACTGCTAACAACCCCGGTAGTGAAACGACCATTTTCTCCTGTTATACCACTCGCTTCAATAAATACCGCATAATCAGAGGGACTGGCTAAACTGACTTCCACGTCTGATAGGGGAGCGTTGGTTCTATCACGGGCAATGATTGTGAGGATAATTGGCGATTGAGCATTGGCGGGTTGAAAGTTGTCGGTTACCAATAAAGTGACGGTATAAACTCTATCATCCGTTATTTCGGTAACGACAGTGTTATCTGAATCACTATCGCCGCCACCCCCTATACAGCCTGTAAGCAATATCGGAATCCATAATAATGTGAGTAAGAAAGTTAGGGTACGAGATAACATGTGTTTTTAAATCCTTATATTTATTTGATGCGATAAAAAACTGTGAGGTGTTTTGATAATTATATTCCAATTTTAAAAAGCTGTCAAAATCAGATTTTTTTCCAAAAATAGGATTTCTTTTGATTAATAATCAATCATGATAGAATATTTCATTGTCAGTTAATTTACCGGAATTTTGAACATGAACAAATTGATCATCATCTTTTTTTTTTTAATAACATTATCGTCTTATGTACAAGCTGAAACCCTCACTGAGGTGATTCAACACACCTTAGAAACTAACCCTGATATTTTGATGACGGTCCATAACCGCCTGGCTGCTGATCAAGAACTCAAGCAAGTTCAAAGTGGCTACCTGCCTTCAGTAGAATTAACCGGTGGTTATGGGCGTGAAAAAAGTGATAATACAACTACACGCAATCAGACAGGCGGAGATATGAATTTAGCTCGTCAAGAACTGGGTTTGACCCTGTCACAAATGCTATTTGATGGCTTTAGCCTCCAAAACAAAGTGGCACATCAAAATTCATTGGTCAATTCAGCCGCTTATAAAGTAAGAGATCGTAGTGAAGACATAGCGATAATCACTGCCGAACTTTACTTAGAGATACTGCGCCGCCATGAATTGCTGGAACTCACCAAAAATAATGTAGTCGTTCATCAAAAAATACTAGAGCAAATTCGTACCCTCGTTAAAGGTGGTGCAGGACGCAAGGCTGATATGCAACAAAGTGTTAGTCGTTTAGCCTTAGCAAAATCCAGTTTAGTCAGTGCCCAGGGCAATCTTCGTAATGCTGAAATTAATTATCAGCGGGTCACAGGTGAATTTCCTAAAGCATTGACGATGCCAGCACGTACAGCCGCAGAAACAGCCTTACCGGCAGTGGTTGAAGACGCATTAGATATTGCCTTGAGTAACCATCCCTCTTTAGAGATTGCCCAATCCGATTTAGAAGCGGCTAAAGCTGCCCATCAACAGACTAAATCCGCTTTTATGCCTCGTTTTTATTTTGAATTCGGTGCGAGCGCAAATGAAAATTTGGATGGTATAGAAGGAGATAACGATGATCTTAATGCTATGTTAAGAATGCGCTATAACCTTTATCGGGGCGGTGCTGACAAAGCTCGTCGTCAAGAAACTGCAGAGCGGATTGGGACTGCTAAAGAAACGATACGACGTACTGAACGTATTATCGAAGAAAATCTACTACTTTCTTGGAATAGCCTAATCACTATACGCGCTCGCTTAGACTATCTTAATGCGCATGTCAAATCAACTGAAGAAGTCCTTCAATCTTATGAAGAACAATTTAAACTTGGACAACGTAGTTTATTAGACGTGCTTGATTCCGAAAATGAATTATTTAATGCCCGCGCCTCGTTAGCAACGGCACAATATACCGAAATGTTAAGTATTTTTCAATTGTTAGAAAGCATGGGTTTACTACTTGATACACTCGGTATTGAACGACCCCAAGAAACACAAATAAATTATTAATCAGTTATCAGTCATAAATTTTATAATTCACAATTATTCAGTAATCAGTTAGGGAGTTGAACTGGTGGAAAATTTACCAAAACGTCAAACAAGTCATATCGTATTTTTCGTTTCCGTCATTTTGTGTGGTGCCATTGGTATTTGGGGTGTGATTTCCCCCCAATCCATGGCGAATGCAGCACTGGGTATGACCGGCTTTGCCCTAAAAAGTCTGGACTGGTTTTTTCTAATTTTATGTACAGGATTCCTCATCCTAAGTATTTATATGGCTTTTGGACCTTATAGCCATATTCGCTTAGGAAAAGATGAGGACCGACCGGAATTTTCTATCCTATCTTGGCTGGCTATGTTATTTGCGGCAGGCATGGGGGCTGGACTCCTCTTTTGGGGCGTAGCTGAACCCATATTTCACTATCTATCGCCCCCTGGTATGGAAGGTAAAACACCAGAAGCGGCTCGCATGGCTATGATTATTTCTAACCTACATTGGGGCTTACATGCCTGGGCAATTTATGGTGTATGTGCTTTAGTCATCGCCTATTTTAGTTTCCGCAAAGCAACTCCCTTGCTAATTTCAAGTCCTATTCAGGCTGCATTTGGCTGTAAACATCGCGGCTTATGGTGTCATACGGCTGATATTATTGGCGTATTGGCAGTCGTTTTTGGTTTAGCCGGTTCCCTGACAATGGGTATTTTACAAGTCAGAGCAGGTTTAGGCGAAGTTTTTAATGTGCAAGCAACGAATGGAGTCAGCATTATTATTTTAGCCTTATTGACTACACTATTCTTGATTTCAGCGAGCACAGGGCTAAATAAGGGTATCAAAATTTTGAGCAATATCAATCTAGTTATTGCGGTCATGATATTACTGATGATTATTTTTGTTGGACCCACTCGTTTTATCCTGGAAATCTTTATTACTTCCATTGGTGACTACTTTAGTCAACTCATCAATATGTCCTTTAAACTTTACCCTTATAAGGACCTATCCGGTTGGACTTCGGGTTGGACCCTGACTTATTTTATTTGGTGGTTAGCCTGGGGACCATTTGTGGGTATTTTTATCGCTAGAATTAGCCGGGGTCGGACCATTCGTGAATTTACCATTGGGGTAGTTTTACTACCAACCATTTTTTCTATATTATGGTTTGCCGCTTTTGGTGGCAGTGCGCTTTATATCGAAATGTTTGGCGGCGGTGGTTTGGCAGATTTAGTGCAAGAAGATGTTTCTAAAGCCCTGTTTGCCCTTTTCACCTGGTTTCCCTTTTCAAAAGTGTTAAGTATACTTGCGCTACTATTAATTTTTATTTTTCTAGTCACCAGTGCTGATTCAGGCACATTTGTTGTGAGTATGATGACTTCTAATGGCGATCTCAATCCTTCAAATAAACTTAAATTAATTTGGGGTATCATTATTAGTATAATCACTGCCGGGACGCTATTTACCGGTTCTGTGACGGTTGCGAAAGCGATGGCAATTGCCGGAGCGATTCCCTTTAGCCTTATTCTCATTCTACAACTGATTGCCCTTTTACGGACCATTCGTCACGACAAATCGTTGCAACCTATACCCGATATTTCATCAGTGAAGGTTTTGGCTACCGATTAGAACAATGTTTTGATGTTAAAAGGTACAGAAATACCATTTTTTTTAAAATGGTATTTCTTATTACGGGGTTCTTCTTTCAGAACATCCTTTATAATTAAACAGATATGCAAATTTATAAAATAAAAAAATTAAAAGTCACTCATTTTAGACTAATTGATAAGTTAAACATCACTTTCAATAAAGATATTAATGTCATTATTGCTGATAATGGTGCTGGAAAGACGACTATTTTAGATGCTATTGCCATTGGATTTGGCGCGATGCTGACTAAATTCCCAAATGTGAGTGGAATTACATTTAAAAAAAGTGATTTAAGAATTAATTCTGAAAATAAACTCGAACCTTTTATGAGAATAGAGATTGAATCAACTGAAAATGTTTTA
>QNES01000067.1 GCA_003645255.1 Gammaproteobacteria bacterium | reverse complement strand
ATTGCCCCATTCACCATAAAACGAAGCCTCATCCAAGTTAAGTTCAGCTGCCTTTTGATACTGCACTATGGCTTTATGATAGTGTTTCAATTTTGTCAAGGCGTTGCCATAAGCATAATAGTAACGCCCTTTTAATGGAGCATTGTTTAAGCTATCAACGAATGACTCATATTGTGCAAAATCTTCTACATTATTCAGTTTAGCCAGGGCTTTTTCTAAACATTGAGGTAGCCACTCAGCGTTTGGATCCAGCTTGTGGGCAGTTTGACAAGCTTCAATCGCCTTTTTAGGCTGATTGAGTGCTATCAATGCTAATCCGCATAAGGCATGAGTACTGGCTTTAGCCTGAACATTAACCTGCTTTAATTCCAAAACGGTTTCACATTGAGCTAAAGCTTGTTTAGGTTTTTTAAGTTGTACCAACGCATAGCCTAATCTATTATAGCCCAAAACAAATGTCGGCTTAATTGCCAGGGACTTTTGATACTGAATCACAGCTTCCTCAAATCGTTTTAGTTGACTTAAAGTTTTACCTAAAACGTAATAAGGATACCAATCATTTGGGGTGAGTGCCATCGCTTTTTTAAATTGAACGATGGCTGCTTCATACCGTTCCATCAAAAACAGCGTATTACCCCACTCTTTGTAAATCCAATTGAGTGGTTTTAATTGAGTGGCTATTTCAAACTGAATAATCGCTAGCTGATATAGCTTTTGTTTAACCAAAGCCACTCCCAAATTACCATAAACCCAAATCATATTGGGATTCAATTCCACAGCCCTTGCATATTTTTCACTGGCTTGTTTTGCTTGAGCACGGTATTTGAGTAGCACATCTCCCCACATTGCATAAGCCAGTGCATTCTGTGGTTCGATAACAATAGCTTGGGCAAATTTTTCATCGGCTAATTCAAAATGCTTTTGCACCGTAGCGAGTTGATAGCCCCAATCAGTGTAAACCCAGGGATTCTTGCTGTCTTTTTTTGCCGCTTTTTCATATTGAGCAAATGCTTTTTCTAATAGAGTGTTTTTGAAAGTACCCTTCTTTTGCTCGTTTGCCCACTCTATCAAGGCACGCGCCCATTGGGTATAAATGCCCCCATTTTGCGGATCATATTTTGCGGCTCTTTTATAAGCCTCAATAGACGCTTCATATTTTTTAGACGCTTGTAGCGTATCACCTTTAATTTGAAACAGGGCAGAATTCTTACGATCATGTTTTTCAGCTTGTTCCAATTTAATAAGGGCTTTGTCATAAGCTTGCTGATTTTTTAGAAGACAAGCTTCTAACATAAAACTAGCCGCTATTTCTTTATCAGAAATCTGGCTTTTTTGATGATAGGCGATTAAATCAGATAGTGCTTCGTTTTTATAATTAATACAATAATTTAGCCCTACCGTCAGTGGCTCAAATGTTTCCAGCACATGTCTAGCCGCCGTTTTAATCACCGATTCAGGATTTTTATCATCATCACCTGAAAAAGTCACGGTAGGTTTACCCGTAATACGCAGTGTGAGATATAACTTATTATGTCTGACGACAATATCACCGCTCACACGCCGCTGCTTAATGCCTAACATCCGTCTGAGTTGAGCAATAATCGCATTCAAAGAAAGCCCCATAGTGGGAACGTCAATTTCTTGCCGTTTTTCTAACTCGCTAAACTGAATAGTGGCTACACCTTTGTCCGGGCGTATTGATTGAGTTTCCAACTCTTCACGGAGCTCGTCCATGTAATGCTGTAAGCGATAAGCGACTACGCTACCGGTATAACCTTGTCTGCTCAAATTAAATGGGGTTTCAAACGGTTTAATGACCAAATCATATCGGAACAATTCATAAATTGCATGTCCAATTAAAATGATAAACAGGAAAGCCAATGAAAATTTAAAAGCTGACGCAAAAAATGCCAGTATTTTTTCCCACCAACTTATTGTTTCACTCCCTTCTGACTGAGAATTAAGTGAGATTTTCAAAAAAAAGTTTTTAATCTTTTCGATGATTTCGATAATGAAGCCCATATTTTATATTTTTCCAATCAGTACAATAATCATTGAGTATAAACCAGAATTATCAAAAAATCAAATTAGACTTCGCCCTAACCAACGCTCTGCGTTGCACAATATAGGCTATAATAATTTCAAGTTTCCCAGGATAAAAAAATTAACATGAACGAAAAAATCAGATTTATAACCTTAGCATTGATTATGACATCAGTCGCTTTGATTATTGGCGGAGTGGCTATTGGTATTCTTTATAATACAGCCTTTGAACAAAAACGTGCTGATTTGATTGAAACAGCAAAAAGCCAAGCACGTTTAATTGAAGCTATAGCCCGATTTGATGAAAAACATGTACGCCAAATGCACACACAAAAACTCAAATCATCTAAATATGCTGCCGATAGCACCGCTGCCACAATCTCCCAAATTATTGACGCGCATAAAAACTATAAGGGCTGGGGAAAAACGGGAAAATTTACCTTAGCACGGCGTGAAGGCGATAAAATTGTTTTCCTATTAAGACATTACCAAGAACAAACTGATAAACCGGCAGCAATCTCTTTTCACTCCAACTTAGCTGAACCAATGCAATTGGCACTTTCAGGCTTATCAGGCACAGTGATTGGACTGGATGATCAAGGAAAAAGAGTATTAGCAGCCCATGAACCGGTAGCCATTTTGAACCTCGGCATTGTCGCCAAAATTAATTTATCCGAAATTCGTAAGCCCTTTTTACAAGCATTGCGGATTGTTTTGTTTATTGCTTTTATGACTATCGCCGCTGGCACGATACTGTTTTTTGCGATCAGTAACCCCATCATCAAAGAAATTGAAGCAAATGAAAAGCGATTTCGCTCAATCACCCAATTAGCTAATGATGCCATCATTGCCGCTGATGAAAATGGCATCATTACATTTTGGAATAATGGTGCCCAAAAAAGTTTTGGTTATAAAGCTTCAGAAATTCTGGGTAAATCCATTTCAATTTTAATGCCCAATAAATATAAAGAAACTCACACAAAATATTTTTTGCAGGCGAAAACGACCGGCAAAACTTGTTTAAAAGGTAAAACAATTGAAGTATCTGGTTTAAAAAAAGGGGGGGAAGAATTTCCGTTGGATATATCTATTGCAACCTGGCTAACCAAAGGTAAAAGAGTTTTTTCTGCGATTCTTCATGATATTACTGAACGCAAACGAATAGAACAAGAACTGCAAAAACACCAAAATAATCTAGAACTGCTTGTAAAAGAACGTACTACACAACTTCAAGAAAAAATGATTGAACGTGAGCAAACCGAACAGGCACTGCAAAAAGCAAATCATGCCTTGAAAGTATTGATTGAATGTCGTGCGGTTATCTTTCATGCCAATGACGAGGTGACTATGCTTAATGAAGTCTGTCAAGTTTTAGTGCATAACATAGGCTATCCTTTAGTGTGGGTTGGGCTTGCAGAACATGATACTCATAAAACAGTGCGTCCGGTAGCTCAAGCCGGATACGAAAAAGGATATTTGGAAAGCATCACCATCAGTTGGGGAGATAATAAATTTGGTCAAGGACCAACCGGTATCGCTATTCGGACAGGGAAAATGCATTTTGCTAAAAATATTTTAACGGATCCAATCTATAGTCCTTGGCGTTCTCAAGCTTTACAATATGGATATGCTTCTTCAATGTCAATGCCTTTGAAGTTACAAGATCAGACAATTGGGGTAATCAATGTTTATTCTAAAGCCGCCGATGATTTTGATGCAGATACGATACATTTATTTGAAGAATTAGCGACTGATATTGAATATGCCATCACGGTACAAAGAAATCAGATTAAGCGTCGGCAAGCAGAAGAATCATTACGGCGTTTTCGAGCTGCCCTTGATAATTCTGCTGATACTATTTTTATCATTGATCGTCAAACTATGAAATTTGTTGATATGAATAAAATGGCTTGTGAAAGTACAGCTTATTCGCGGGCTGAATTGCTAACAATGGGACCACAAGATATAAAACCTTATTGCACCAAACTCCAATTAATTACGAGATATGATGAAGTCATTCGTAGCAATCGTCAAGGCATCATCAAAACAATGCACCATCGGAAAAATGGCTCAGAATTTCCGGTTGAAATTTTTATGCAATCACTTAATTTCGATGAAGGTTATTTGATGGTTGCCTCAGTTCGTGACACGACTGAACGCCAACAAGCAGAAGATGCTTTAAAACAAGCTAAAGAAAAAGCCGATGCGGCTAATAATGCTAAAAGCGAATTTTTAGCGAATATGAGCCACGAAATCCGTACTCCTATGAATGCTATTTTAGGTTTTACCGAAATTTTGTCTAGCAAAATGCAAGAGCCACTGTGCCAAGAATACCTTGTTGCTATTAATAGTAGTGGTAAAACTTTGCTGAGTCTTCTTAATGATATATTAGATTTAGCCAAAGTTGAAGCCGGAAAATTGGAACTAGAATATACTGTGGTAGAGCCTCGTAAAGTCTTTCAAAATATAGGGCAACTTTTTACCTGCCAGATCACTGAAAAATGTTTAGAATTTATAACGGAGACGGCAAAAAATGTGCCAAAAGCATTATTTTTGGATGAAATTCGTTTACGCCAAATTTTGTTGAATTTATTGAGTAATGCTGTTAAATTTACCGATAGCGGCTTTATTAAGCTATCAAGTTATTGGATTGAAACGACAAGAGAACAAGGAGAGTTTATCTTCACAATAGAAGACAGTGGTAAAGGAATAATTACCAAGCATCAAGAAATGATTTTTACAGCATTTACGCAACAAAATGGTCAAGAACAAGCTAAATATGGAGGAACAGGGCTTGGTTTAACCATTACACGCCGTTTAATTGAAATGATGGGCGGAACAATTAGTCTTAATAGTTTGCCAAATCAAGGTAGCACTTTTAAGATACATTTTCCAAAAGTGAAAATAGCAACCCCAATAGCTCAACAATCTCTTGCCCATTTTGAACCAGAACAATTCCATTTTGAAGCAGCTAAGGTGTTAATCGTCGAAGACATCAAACTCAATCGTGATCTGATAATCGCTTATCTTTTTCCCTATCAAACATTAGAATTACTTGAAACTAACAATGGTAAAGATGCCATTAAATTAGCTGAACAGCATCACCCCGACTTAATCTTAATGGATAAAAAAATGCCGATTATGAATGGTTATGAGGCAGCTAAACGCATTAGACAAAATCCAACTCTAAAACATATTCCGATTATTTTTATTACTGCTTCTTTAATGAAAAAAGAAAAAAATGATGTTGAAATGCTTAGCGACGGATTTTTAGGTAAACCTATCAATCGTACTGATTTAATTATGGAAATCAGCCGATTTTTAGCACATTCTAAAACGGAGTCTAATAAAATGAATCATCAAGCTTCGGCACAAACCGAAGTGACATCCTTTACGCCCGAAACGCTCACCAAATTATCTGAATTAGTAGACATTCTGCAAAATGAGTTAGATGAGCAATGGCAACGTATTAATCAAGCTTCCTCATTAGGTATTACTGGCTTAATTACGTTTGGCGAACGAGTTCAAATTTTGGGAGAAAACTATCACTATCCACCATTACAAAATTGGGGTAATTTATTACAAAATCAGGCTAAACTATTTGATATGAACGCTTTGCCGGTTACTTTGAATAATTATCCGAAATTGGTAAAAGATTTAAAAGGATTACTAAATCAACTTTCACAATAGAGCAATAAAAATGGCTAAAAAACCACTCATTCTAATTGTTGACGATACCCTAAAAAATATTCAAGTATTAGGTTCTATATTACTAGAACATGAATATGATATACACGTTGCCCAAAATGGTCAACAAGCACTTGATGCAACCAATGCCATCAAGCCTGATTTAATTCTCTTGGATGTTATCATGCCAGGACTAAACGGCTTTGAAACCTGTTATCGTCTAAAAGCTAATGATAAAACAAAACATATTCCTGTTATTTTCCTTACTGCCAAAACAGCAGATGAAGATATGCTAAAAGGCTTTGAATTAGGAGGGGTTGATTATGTGACTAAACCCTTTAGTTCAATTGTTTTATTAGCGAGAGTCAATACCCATCTCAATCTGAAATTTGCTTACGACAAACTAGAAGGGCAAAAAGAAACATTAGAAAAACAAAAAGCGGCTTTGGAAGAAGCCGAAATTTTACGAAAAAATGTAGAGCATATTATTCAACACGATCTCAAAACGCCTCTTAGTTGGATTATTACATTTTCAGAACTTCTTATGGAAGAACCTGATTTGGAGCAGAATTCTAAAAATAAAACACTTGAGCATATAAATCGTTCGGGACATCAAATGTTGGACATGATTAATCGTTTTGCTGATATCTATAAGATGGAAACTGGACAATATCATTGCTCTTCTGCTTTAGTTAATATTGTGGATATCATTGAAAAAATTATCCTCAATAGCGAACGTGATACGAAGCGTAAGAATTTATGTGTTGATGTGATATATTGTGGTAAACCTATTACTAAAGGTGACACATTCACTGTATTAGGAGAAGATTCGTTATGTTACTCCATGCTTGCCAATTTGTTCAAAAACGCTGTAGAGGCTTCGCCAAAAGGTGAACATATTACAGTTACTCTTAGTAAAGAAGAAGCGCACATTATCAGCATCCACAATAAAGGAATGGTTCCCAATGAAATTCGGAATAAATTTTTTGAAAAATACATAACGGCGAATAAAACAGGTGGTACTGGATTAGGAACCTATTCCGCTAAATTAATGGCAGAAACACAAGGTGGAACCATCCACCTTGAAACCTCTGAAGAAATGGGAACAACTCTCATAGTTCGCTTACCAATATCCCACCTTGTTTTGAAAACCTAGGATTCAGGTTTTAATAAATCCAAAACTTGAACTGTCAAACCTGTCAGGTTTATTTGCCAAGACATTTTTCTGTTTTATGAAAACCACAGATGAGATAATGACTAATCCCATAGCTTAGTAATGTGGATAGTAAAACAATGATGGCAAATTTCAAGAATATTGAAATACTTATCGTTAGAAAGAGAAATTGAAATATAACAACAATAGGTAAGTGAATTAAATAAATATGGTATGAACTTGCCGCTAAATTTTGGTTGATTTTGGCAGGGCGATTCCAATAGCGATGGGTAAATGAGATCAAAAAAACCAGAAAAGCGAGTACCAAAAATGTTCTAACGAATCCATGCGTGACTATTAACCAAAAGGGTATGAGGTTCCTTTCAGTCATATTATGGCTTATTTCAAACAGCTTGAAAATAAGGCTTAATAAAATAATTAAAAGTATGAAACAAGCAATGAACCATGCCAATGATGAGCCTGGCAATTGGTATTGAGTAAACCAATTTTTGGAAAACGCATAAATACCTAACACAAATAAGCCAAGATAAAGTGGAAATCGGGTTGGTTGGAATATCAACACGTTATAAATATTTGCCCAAGCCAGCTCGGAAATAAAATAGTTGACAAATGTCACGCTTAAAGAAATTATAATGCCGGTGGTGAATAGGGCAATCCACATTGATTGAGTACTGGTGCCGTCACTTTGCTTGCGGCTCTCAAAAAATTTAGACTTGACTTGGTACAGCAGGGCAAACCCGATAAAGAAAAACAGTAATAAAGAAATAAACCATAAATGATGATGAGAAAAGCCATTCATTAAGTTCATATCATTAGCAAACTGGTTTGGATCGACGACAATGAGGTTAAAATCCCCCACACTTTCCACAAAACCTTTCCAAAATATCCAAAAACTAAGCGGTGCCGCGGCACGGGTATAATGATAAAGATAGGGCATCACCGGTACTAAAAAGAATACTACAAATAACCAGGGAATCCCTAAGCGTTTCAATTTGCTGACTATAAAAGCATCCAGTGTTTTTTGCCGTATGGAATTGAGAGCAAAATAGCCGGCAATAAAAAAGAGTACCGGCATGATAAAGCTATCAAGCACAATAATTAAAATATCAAAAAACGCATGTTTATTGGCATCGACAACATACCACCAAGGTGCTCCTACATTGGCATAACTGATGCTAACATGCAAAATAACCACCAATAACACAATAAAATATCGAAGATTATCCAGAAATACTAAACGATTTTGAGAGGTTGTGTTTGTCATTTTTTTTGTAGAGGCGAACCTGCGTGTTCGCCATTAAAATAATCACGAGTCAGTTTAAATATAATTGGACTTAGCAATAGCAAAGCGATTAAATTAGGAATCGCCATTAATGCATTGAGTGTATCTGCGATTATCCAAATAATACCTAAATCACCCATTGCGCCAATAGGTATAACTAGCACCCAGAGCAACCGAAAAGTAATAATGGACTTGAATCCAAACAAAAATTGTACACACTTTTCGCCATAGAAACTCCAGCCTAAGAGTGTCGTAAAGGCAAATACCGCAGAACCCAAAGCGACGATGTAGCCACCAAAATTGGGTAAAGCTAGTTCAAATGCCATTGATGATAAGGAGGCACCGGTCGCACCGCTAGTCCAAGCACCAGAAATGATAATAACTAAACCGGTGATGCTACAAACAATGATGGTATCAATAAATGTTTCTAACATGGCAATGACACCTTGTCGTACAGGGCTATTGGTACGGGCAGTAGCTTGGGCTATCGGCGCGCTGCCTAAACCGGCTTCATTAGAAAATATCCCGCGTGCTACTCCAAAGCGAATAGCTGCCCAAACCGCCGCACCTGCAAAACCACCTGTCGCGGCGACTGGTGTAAAGGCAGAAGTAAAAATCAGGTTTAAGGCTTGAGGTATTTCAGCAGCATGAATAACCAGGATAATCAATCCACCACTCACATAAGCGATACCCATAAATGGGACTAACTTGCCCGCCACTTCAGCAATCCAACGGATTCCTCCAATTAAAACTAATCCAACTAATAAGGCTAATATCACCCCGGTTGCCCAAGTTGGTACACCAAATTCAGTATTTAAAACATCGGCAACGGAATTAGCTTGCACGGTGTTACCAATACCAAAACCAGCTATCGCCCCAAACAGGGCAAATAGGGTTCCTAACCAAGCCCAACGACTTTTTAAACCATTCTTGATGTAATACATGGGACCACCAATGTAATTACCCCCTTCATCAACTTCGCGAAAATGTACGGCACAAACGGCTTCAGCATACTTGGTTGCCATGCCCAATAGGGCGGTACACCACATCCAAAATAAAGCCCCAGGACCACCCAGAAAAATAGCGGTCGCGACGCCGGCAATATTACCGGTACCAATCGTTGCCGAAAGGGAAGTCATTAAGGCATTAAACGGAGTAATATCTCCATCTCCGCTACTTTGACGACCCTGCCAGAGCATACGAAAACCGTAAATTAATTTACGAAAGGGTATTAATTTTAACCCTAGCATTAAGTAAATGCCGGTGCCTAGAATAAGCACTAGCATAGCGGGACCCCAAACAATGCTATTGAGTTGAGTCACGTAATGAGTTAAAGAATCCACCTATATTCCTTTTGAATTATCAGTTATCAGTTAAAATATTTGTCAGTCAAATTTGAGTTACCTTATATCTTATCCGTTGCGATTATATCATTCTTTTCATTCTTGATTTTTTTGCGAATAAACCTTTGTCTAAAAATGTGGTATAATTTTTGAAGTTTAAAAAATGCTAACTACAGTATATATCAAAGAAGGAAAAACACGATGACAAAACCTCTATTTATAATAATTGCCATTTTCATCTTATTCTCATGTGTTGTAAACCCTGATAATGGAACATTATTGGATTGGCAATATTTTAAAGAAAAAGTGACAGTTAATGATCATGCTTCAAATGCCATTGTGACTTTTTCTACCATCAAAGGCTTTCAAAAGAAACACCGTTCACTTCAAATTGTTGTGGATGATAGTTTTTTGAGGGGATTTATTGACAAAAGAACCATGGCAAAAACTTATCAAGTTTACAATATCATTTATTATACAGGTTCTAAAAGTGCATCAAAATGGAAATATTATCGTCAAGCCAATTATCAAACACCTTACGGTAATAAATTTATACCAGTCAACTTAATCAAAAAAGAAGTCGACTGTTCCGCGTTACCAATTTATGGTAAGTGCCTTTATAGTGAGCATGTCACATTTGAAATAGATAGAGCATTATTGAAAACAATTGCCAATACTTACACACCCCGAATACCAACAGAAAGTGTTTGGCAATATAAATTGATTCCGAAATGGGGAAAGAATTATGAGTCGGAACTTTTCACAGCCGAAGTTATTGGCTTATTGGATAAAATGGATAAGTATGCTATTCCAATAATCACTGAACAACCATCGGGAACGGCAAAAATAATATCAGGCAAACTATCTGATTCTTTATTAAAACAGGAACCTTTAATTAAGTCTCCATCAGCATCTTTTGTATTATCTAATATTAAGTAGTTCCATTTTGAACCCCGATAGGGGTTGAATGTGAATAGCCACCGGTGAAACCGGTGGTAACTGCGCCCTCCCCTTTCATTTTTAATTGCTCAAAGCAAATGAATACAACTTTAGTTTATATTGATCCAGCCACGGAAAGATTCGCAGTGGCTCTATTTGTTGCAACCATAATACATCTTATCATTATCTATGGATTGGGTTTTAGTATGCCAACACCGGCTAAACCTCTAAACACCACCATGGAAATTATTTTGGTACAAAAAAGTACCAACAAAGCACCTAAAGAGGCAGATTATTTAGCCCAAGTTTCCCATGAAGGCGGTGGTGAGTATCCACAAGAAAACCGCCCTGTCACACCTACCCTCGCGCCCTTTCCTGACCAAACAGCAGAACCTGTTTTCACCCCCCCGCCACCACAAGAAGCGGCAGCCCCAAAAGAAGATCAAACAGAAATTCTGACGATAGAAAAGGTAGCTCAACACCAAGTAGAACAACATGAAAGCACAATGCCACCAGAAGAACCAGCCGAGCATGGCAATGCCTCACAAGATTCTATTTTTGAAGAATATATTTCAGAAAATATATTATATATCAATGCCAGCGCCGCAAAACTCACCAGTATTCAAGCCGAATTAGATGACAAATTTGACGATTATACTAAAAGTCCACGCCGAACATTTATCAATTCCAGTACGAAAGAATATAAATATGCCCGATATATGCTTGATTGGTGTAAAAAAGCTGAACAAGTGGGTACCGATTTTTATCTTAAACAACCTCGCCTCAAAAATATTGAGGGAATTGTGATGTTAGATGTAGCAATTAACCCCAATGGTACCATACACCATGTTAAAATTAAAAAACCTTCTAAATATAAAGTATTAGATGAAGCGGTATTACGAATTGTACACCTCGCGGCACCTTATGAACCCTTTTCAAAAGCGATTCGCCAGGAAACCGATATTTTACACATTACTCGTACTTGGATATTTCGTTACAATAGTTTAAGTAGTCGATAATTTTTTTATATTAAGCCGGGCAAACACGTCAGTCTAGCCTGCTCCAGAATACATAAGCTTAGATGCAGATTTACGTGTCAGCCCTTTACTTGAAATTCATTTATCACAACAACCGGTACGATAACCATGTTAGAAACAACTTATTTGACTAACCATTTTTTAATTGCGATGCCCAATTTAGATGATCCTCACTTTTCTAAAACGGTTACTTATATCTGTATGCATAATCAAGAAGGCGCAATGGGGATAGTGATTAATCGTCCTATGAATATTGCTCTTGGAGATGTGCTAGGACAAATGAATATTAATTCCAATGACTCTCGTGCTAATAACCTACCTCTTTTTGATGGCGGACCCGTACAACCCGAACGAGGGTTTGTCATTCATCAGCCATTAGGGCAATGGGAATCTATGATGACGCTGGATGATAATTTAGGCATGACCACATCGCGTGATATTATCGGTGCGATTGCAAATGGTCAAGGTCCTCAGGATGCAATCATTGCACTGGGTTATGCCGGCTGGAGGGCTGGACAATTAGAAAAAGAAATTATCAGTAATACTTGGCTCAGTGTGCCAGTCGATAACCAGATTATTTTCCAGACACCCCCAGAACAACGTTGGCAAGCAGCAGCATCGTGTATAGGAGTCGATTTAACTTTACTCTCTTGTCAGCCAGGGCATAGTTAGGACAATGCCATTTGCGTTAAGCAGGGCGAACACGCAGGTTCGCCCCAACAATCACATACTGATTAACTAAATCATTGATTTTGTAAAAAAAACGATTCGTGCCTATTTTTCCCTTGACAGTTTTTTCTAATTCATGTAGAATAACGATAATTTTTAAAAAATGACATCAATAATGGTTAATTGATTCTGAAATTCTGAAAATGATCTCGTTTCACTCGTTTGTGTTTCTGATTCAGACAATTAAATAGCAAAAACGTGTGATGGTGCTTACCAAAAAATTGAAGGATTGATTTGGACTTTCTTTATAACTTTTAGTTTTAATCAAGCATTTTGATTAGTCATTTTTTTGCCCAAAAATATTGATTCATTCTTTGGAGTTTGCCATAGTGAAAATTCACCTATTTTTAGTTTTATTAACTTTAGGATATTTATTTAATCCTATTTACGCAGAAACCGGCGCATTTATTACGCAGGAAATTTGGATAAAGGCAGAAATCAAGACTGAAGAACAAGTACGAAAGCAATTAGGTGACGATTGGGGTTATCTTGATCGAGAACGAACAGGAAGTTTGTTCCGGCCTTATAAATTATTCAAATTGGAAATTGCCCCCATAATTACTGCGATTCAATTTTGGTGTGTTGAAAATTGGTCGGCTGCGATATCGGTATTATTAGAACTGCCTAGGCGTAGAAAATTGCAAACGCTACCCAAAAGTATTAGACAATATCTTCCGCTTTATCCTCAACAAGCGATTCCAAGTGTTCCACAAATCGTTTGATGAAACCTGTTATTTAAAAAATAGCTTTATAATACAAACACTTACGCTTAAGTTGGCGCGTATGAGCGTATCCACCCTGCAAGTCATTTATTTTATGAAATGTGACAAAGTAGGATTTAGTTATACCCGCTAATTTAATTGTATCATCAATAATACAGTGAAAAAAGGAGAACTATTTATGCTTAGCAAAAGTGTTGAGGAAACCCAATTACATTTCAATGAAATTCTCAATCAAGTCGAAACAGGTCAGGAAATTTTTATTACTCGTTATGGTCAACCCATTGCCCGTATTTCTTCGATAAAAAAGACGTTAAAGCCGGTACCATCTTTGGCAAAGTTACGCGCAACTTTACCATTTTCCAAAACGCCTAATGTGGAATTAATTCGACAGCTACGAAATGAAGGATACTAAATGTTCTATTTTGATACGTGTTTTCTTGTGCCCCTATTTTTGCCGGAAGCTACCAGTGACAGCGTTGAAACATTTATTATGTCGATACCTACTGGACAATTAGCTACCAGTTATTGGACACAAGTTGAATTTGCCAGTTTGTTAGGACTTCGTGTGCGTATGCAAACATTAGAGGAAGCTCAAGCATTACAGTTGCTTAAAGATTTTGAAGAATATTTAATCAATTCTTATTATCTTATCATGCCCGCTGTAGATGATTTTGAGTTAGCAACTCAATTGTTACAAAACCATCAAACTGGACTTAGGGGTGGTGATGCGTTGCATTTGGCTATCTCAAAAAATCGTCATGCTGAATGTTTATACACATTAGATAATGGATTAATTCAAGCCGCCTCTTTACTTGATATTCCGGCTGAGTTGGGTATCCAAATAATAAAAGGCTGAAGTCAGCAATAATAACTGACCTGTTCAGGAATAAGCCGAAGTAGCTTAAAAAATTTCGGAAGAAGTAATGGCTCAAATAAGCACGAAAAAAAAGCCATCATCTTTAAGCAGAGGTAGAAGAGTCAACACTTTTTTGAATGTTGTTTCTTCCATCAAGGTATTACCGGAAATTTGAGTGTAATCATTAAGACAAAAAGGGCAGCGTAAATTACAATTACTTGTCATATCAGATGCGATAAAGTCATATTTTTTTTGAAATAAAGCAGACATTTTTCTCCTTTTGGGTTTTGATAGTTTGACAGGGCAAAGGGTGCCAAAAGAAATAGCATTTTTTCAAAAAATGGTATTTCTAACACGCTAAAGCTGAATAGAACTAATATCCTTAATTCCTTTCCCAAATAACCGGTGTCTCATTTGAAATCAATTTAAATAGAGATGAATAAGTTATCCAATTTTCAGGCGATTCATATCGAATACGAAACATAACTTCCTCAATATGAAATAATCTAAATTTTCCTTTTCTCAGAATCAATTCATTGAAGCCGACTGAATTGGAAATCGAATAATATTTCCCTGTTTGATGAGGTCCAAATTCCCACGAATAAATCCCATTAATATAACTAAAAAAGACAGACAATGGTGCATTATCACGAATACGACTCCTTTCCAGAAAAAATTTTTTCACTTCCCTTTGCTTTTGCCAAGCATCATGGCATCATACTAACCCATATTGACGCTCACCGTGCTTTTATATGCTACCGCCCCGAAATAACGCGCCCGATATTAAGTGAAGTGCGACGTTTTTTGGGTATCCCTTTGAATTTAAAAGCAATTTCTACAGAACAATTTGATGTACTGCTGACAGAGCATTATGAACAACAACAAGCTAATCAATCTATGCAAATGATGGAAGGGTTAGGGGAAGAATTAGATTTATTTCAAGTCGCACAGCAACTTTCTGAACCGGAAGATTTATTAGAAAGTGACGACGATGCGCCTATCATTCGCCTTATTAATGCCCTATTGTCTGAAGCGATTAAAGAAAATGCCTCTGATATTCATATTGAACCTTATGAAACGCGACTTGTAGTACGTTTTAGGGTAGATGGTGTCTTACGCGAAGTCTTGCAACCTCGACATGTGTTAGCACCGCTGCTCGTTTCGCGCATTAAAGTTATGGCAAAACTGGATATTGCCGAAAAACGTTTGCCCCAAGATGGGCGTATTTCTTTGCGTCTTGCAGGGCGTGCTGTTGATGTGCGTGTTTCTACCATTCCATGCGGGGCGGGTGAACGAGTGGTTTTACGTCTATTAGATAAACAAGCGGGACGCTTAGATTTAAAACATCTTGGCATGTCACAAGAACGATTAAGCCATTTACAAAATCTTTTGCAAAAACCCTACGGGGTATTCCTCGTTACTGGTCCCACCGGTTCAGGTAAAACCACCAGCCTATATGCTATGCTTAATTATTTAAATGACCGTAGCCGTAATATTATGACGGTAGAGGATCCGATAGAATACTATTTAGATGGTATCGGGCAAACTCAGGTTAATACTAAAGTTGACATGACTTTTGCCAGGGGATTAAGGGCTATTTTGCGACAAGATCCAGATGTCGTCATGGTTGGCGAAATTCGCGATATAGAAACTGCCAAAATTGCAGTGCAAGCCAGTTTAACAGGGCATCTTGTTTTATCAACATTGCACACCAACACGGCTATTGGTGCCGTAACACGGCTCCGTGATATGGGGATTGAACCTTTTCTATTATCATCTAGTTTGATTGGGGTTATGGCACAACGCTTGGTGCGTTTATTATGCCCTGACTGTAAACAAGTTTATACGCCTGAAATTCCCTTGAGCGATTCTTTATTAAAAGGAAAGACTGACAAATTGGTTGATTTATATGCACCGGTAGGTTGTAAAGCGTGTAATTCTATTGGTTATCGGGGACGTACTGGCATTTATGAATTGGTTAGTATCGATCAAACTCTTCGTACCATGATACATGACGGTGCAGGGCAACATGCCCTAGAAAGTGAAGCGCATAATGAGACTATTCAACAAGATGGCATGAATCGGGTATTGGCGGGGAAAACCAGCCTTGATGAATTGTTGAGAATGGATTTCAACTCATTCAAACAAAATCCGAAAACTTGAACGTCCGGAATATAACCAGTTCAAAAAGTCAGATTTTTTCCAAAAAATTCTGCTGATTCTAAAGGATAATCTGAAATAATGATGAAAATTGAATCTATACGATTGAAAAATTTTAAAGCTTTCAAAAATACCATGATGAGCGATATTCCCAAATTATGCGTTATTGTGGGTGCCAATGGCACGGGAAAAACAACTTTTCTTGACGTGTTTGATTTTCTCAAAGACGCTTATCAAGATAATATTTCTAAAGCTTTAGGCAAACGGGGCGGATTTAGTGAAGTCAAAAGCCGAAATTCAGCGGGTCCAATTGAAATTGAAATTAAATTTTACGAAACTTCATCTAAAGCACTGCTTACTTATTTTCTTGCTATTGAAGATGAGAATGGAACACCCATTATAAAACGGGAAAAATTTGGGCAGATACTTGATTTTTCAAGAGGTAAAGGATTTGTGGTCACACCTCAAATTGAATTTCACAAAGAAGAACAAACACTGGCACGCCCTGATTTACTTGCCATTAAAGGGTTAGCACAGTTTCAGAAATTTCCGGTTATTATGAAACTCGGTTCGCTGCTTGAAAATTGGCACATTTCTGATTTTCAGATTAATCGTGCGAGAGAGACTAGGGAAGACGGATATGCCGAACATTTATCTCGTGATGGGGGAAACCTATCTTTGGTCACACACCGATTATATAAGCAAAACCCAACTATTTTTCAGGACATTTTAGAAAAACTTAAACGGCGTGTGCCCGGTATTAACTCGGTCGGGGCGAAAATAACTGAAGAAGGGCGAGTTTTATTGAAATTTAAGGATGGTCATTTCAAGGACCCTTTTTTAGCACGATATGTCTCCGATGGTACGCTCAAAATGTTTGCCTATTTGGTTCTACTTTATGATCCCGCTCCGCACCCCTTATTATGCGTTGAAGAACCTGAAAATCAACTTTATCCTAAATTGTTATGGGAACTGGCTGAAGAGTTTCGGATGTATGCCGATTTTGGCGGGCAAGTATTTATTTCAACCCATTCCCCCGATTTTCTCAACGCGCTCGAATTGGATGAAGTCTTTTGGTTCATTAAAAATGAGGGCTACACTGCGATAAAACGAGCTAAAAATGATAAACAGATCGCGGCATTTATGGCAGAAGGCGATCAGATGGGGTATTTGTGGAAACAAGGTTTTTTTGAAGGAGTTGATCCTCAATGAAACATCTCGTTTTTTTATTGGAAGAACCTTCGGCAAGGGAAATGTTAGATGCCTTGCTTCCTCAATTGGTCCCTGGGATAAGTTATCGTTGTATTGTATTTGAGGGTAAACAAGATTTAGAAAAAAATTTGGTTAAGAAAATACGTGCTTATCGTGTACCGGAAAGTCAGTTTATTGTGTTACGGGACCAAGATGCTGGGAATTGTTGTCGCATTAAGCAAAAACTAGTTGAACTCTGTAAAAAGGCTAAGAAACCAGACTGTTTGGTTCGTATTGCCTGTCGGGAGTTAGAAAGTTGGTATTTGGCAGATTTAAGGGCAGTAGAACTTGGGCTAAAGATTTCAGGGCTGACAAAACACCAAAAGAGTAAAAAATACCGTTCACCTGATTATTTACACTTACCATCAAAAGAATTAAAACAGTTAACCAACAACAAGTATCAAAAAGTAGCTGGTTCAAGAAGCATAGGAGCCTATTTGGATTGTAAGAATAAAAGATCAAACAGTTTCCGAGTATTTATCGAAGGAATTAGGAAAATGTTATAATAATTGGGGTCAGAGTAACATTAATTGTTGCCAGAAATTATCTTATTAGCTTTTATTTTTTTCTGGGCATCATTATAATATATTAATTTTACTCTGACCCCAATTATTTAAAGGTAAAAAAAATAATTAAGATGAAACAGATTCAACAATTAACGGCTATTTTAGAACGCGAAGACGATGGTTACGTAGCACTTTGTCCCGAATTAGATTTGGCTAGCCAAGGACACAGTGTTGAAGAAGCTCGTTTGAATTTGATGGAAGCCTGTCAACTGTTTTTCGAGTGTGCTTCTCCGGCTGAAATTCAACAGCGTTTGCATAACGAAGTCTTTGTAACGCGCTTGGAGGTTGCAGTTGGGTAAATTACGTGTGTTATCAGGTCAAGCGGTCTGTAGGATACTGACAAATCATGGGTTTCTTGAAGTGCGCCGCCGGGGAAGCCATATTGTGATGCAAAAAAAAGGTTCTGGAATCAACTATCACGGTACCCGTACCGGATTATACAGAATTACGTAGTGGCACTGTTTTTTTAGACGGAGATTAATGATGATTATTGTGCGGATGAAAGTGGTGCGTAGGACGCTCGCTACGCTTGCTGTTCCGCAGACGGAAATTCAAATTTTAGGGTTGATATTCAAGCTATTTGCCTATATAATAAATTTTGATATTTCGTCAAATTTTTTTGTATCAAGCCTGGATTATAAAAATGCCAACCATTTCAATGTTTTATGGTATGATTATTCGGATGTATTGTGCTCCAAAAGAACACAATCCGCCCCATTTTCACGTTTATTATCAAGATTATACAGCCGTTATTGATATTAGGAGTGGTGAGTTAACCGAAGGAAAGTTACCTTCAAAACAGTTAAAACTTATACTCGCCTGGGCTGAAATAAGGTAAAACGATGTATTTTACAGTTATTAATGTAGAACCTTTAAAAAATTACCGATTACTTTTAACTTTTGAGGGTGAAAAAAAGAGAATTTTTAATTTACTGCCCTATTTACAGATCGGTCAATTTTCTAAGTTAAAAGACATTTCTTTATTTAATCGTGTTCGAGTCAGTTTTGATTCAATACAATGGGATAATCATTTAGATATTGACCCGGAATTGTTGTTTGAAGAAAGCCAACCTATCGACCTATAGTCAGCCAGCGTAGGGTGGTTAGCCCTGATACTAATGTTGTTGTACGTTTTCTTACCGGAGACGATCCGGAGCAGTATCTAAAAGCGCATAAATTATTTGAACAAGAAACGGTATTTTTACCCGTTTTGAAAAAATAGTATTTCTAAGCCCCGGGCAATTGATAATTGGAAACAAGTACAAACTTGTAACTGAATTTTACCAATTAAATTGTTGTTGAGCCACGTTAATCGCGGCACCCCATCCTTCTTCTTACGGTGCGTGGAAAATTTTTTTGATTTTGAATGGACTTTTTTTTTAAAAGGACATATAATATTCAATATAGGTCTCCAAATATATTTGGATTTGTTTTTAACCAGTCGCTGGAGTAGTTGACGCGAAAAAATAGCGAAACGTTCATGTCTATCGAAAAGCGACAGAAATACTATTTTTCAAAAAATAGTATTTCTAAAGGCAACGATGTGTATAATGATGATTATTGTCAAGTTTATTTTTATAATAATTTGTGGTTCCTTGTCAAAACCAGACCTGCCAGGTTAAAACAAAACCTGGCAGGTCAAAGACAATCAGGTCTATATTGGACTTTTGTTTTGACTTTGACCTGGCAGGTTTTGTTTTTAACCTGCCAGGTCTGTTTTTGAAGTTGACTAAATTATTTTATGCACATTCCTTAGAAAGGATTTTGTTTCATAATAACGAAACTATTTTAAAAATCCTTTTATAAATCAATCAGTTAAATACTAACTGGGCATTATTTCCAATTCAATTTATTATTACAGAGGATTATTATGAAAATACCCATTTCAAAAAGGGTGTCACAACCCATCAACGTCATCTGGCGTTGTATTGGGCTATCAGTCGTTGGGATAGCCTTAAATCTAGGGGCAGTCTCTATCGTGCAAGCCGCTACGGATTGTAGTGTCGTGACTGAAATTTCTCCCGCCGAGTGCGAGTCGTTGCTGGAACTTTATAACAGCACAGATGGGGCTAATTGGGGAAACAATGAGGGGTGGAATGTTACTGATACGCCTTGCAGTTGGTATGGTGTGACTTGTCTAAATGGCGGTGTCAGTAAGATTGCTCTCCATGATAATCAACTGATAGGCACGATTCCTGATTTTAGTGCATTGCCTAATTTGGAAGTGCTTTATATTCATGAAAATGAACTAACCGGCACGATTCCCGATTTCAGTGCTTTGTCTAATTTGACGAAGCTTGATCTTTCAAGTAATCAACTAACCGGCACGATTCCCGATTTCAGTGCATTGCCTAATTTTGAGTTGCTTTATCTCTATAATAATCAATT
>QNES01000066.1 GCA_003645255.1 Gammaproteobacteria bacterium | reverse complement strand
TTGATCTGAATGTTTTGTCAGTATTTTCCCTAATCCTTCGCCATAATGTTTGCCTTCAGAATCAACAAAAACTTCTGTATAACCTTTATCTACACCAAGTGTCGCTTGGCCACACGTTTTTGGTTCGAATATATCAATCGTGTAATGAACTTCAATTTGACCTTCTTTTAGAATTAGTCTTAAAGTTCCTGTCGGTTCAACCGTTGTATTTAATGGAATCGTAATTCGCTTACCTTTTTGCAAACGGGGTATTTTTAACCAAGCACGTCCGCCTAATTGAAAGGTTGTATAATTATCCGAACGCACAATAATTTGATTCTCCGTATGATTACGTCCATGTTGTTAAACTAAGTTCCTTATGTCGCCATAAGGAACTCGTCTTCAGAACCGTGCTTGAGATTTTCAATCTCACATGGCTCCTCTAGTGCTGAATTTATCCAAATTCATCAGGAAACGTCTCCAAAGATTCTACCCTTTAAACGAGCTAGCAACCCTTTCTTTTTTTCTGTTTATTGACGCTACCGACGTTGATAGCGTGAAGCTGGTCATGGCAATATCGGTGTAGCAATGAAAGATTTTGGGTCGTGTTACTTCCCCCATCCATTTTAGCTTTAATGTGGTGTGCTTCTATTAAATCTTCTGATTTAAACCGTCGATCACACACCGGACATTTACCATCTTGTTTTGAAAGCATTTTAGCTTTACTTGGACTAATGGGGCCATATCCTTTACTCAGACGTTTGGCCCAATATGCTGTGTCGCCGTCGTAATAAGATTTACCCTCTTTTACCTTTATATAACTTCCAACTGGAGCCTTGGATTGACCATACCACTGAATTTGATTCCTTTCAGTGATAAAATCCCAACTTTTACCTCTGGACTGGGTAAAATATCGGTTCTTTATCCATTTCTTGTTTTTATCGGGATGTCTTCTACAAGCCCATTTCCACAAGTGTTTCCACAAATATTCCTCTCGCTTTTAAAATGTCGGACTTGAGTTGATATATTGGTAATAATTAGCCCATCCCCTTATAACTGGATTTAATCGTATTATTAGGTCATCTGGTGAGACTGACTTCATTTTACTAAAAATCTCAGCTATTCGCTCTTTATGTTTTTGCACTTTTTCCTTGGCGGGTGTGATTTGGAGTATTAGCTCCTTTTCTACCCGTCTTTTACTTCTACCAAAGTCATCCTTTTTCAGCAATTCTTTTTTGTAATTGCCTTTTATCTTGTCATTTTTGTAATGTCTGATGGTGTGTCCAAGAAAGTCAAAGCCTTCTGTTGTATGTACTATCCGTGTTTTTTCAGGTGAGAATTGTAATCCCCTTACGTTTAGCCATTCTTGTATAACTTCTTGCGCTTTTTCTACAACTTCTCTTTCTTTATGTAACACCACAAAATCGTCCGCATATCTCACTACTTTGAGTTGCCCATTTCTTATCCGAGTTGGGAACCCTTTAATTTTTCTTAAAGTTTTTATCAAGTCCCTTTCAAGGTTATCTAATGCGATATTGGCTAACAACGGTGATATTAGGGAGCCTTGTGGTGTACCACTGTCCGTTGTGTGTAATGTTCCATCATCAATATACCCCGCTTTTAACCACTCATTCACAAGAGGCTGCCACTGTTCATCAATCTGTTCTATTAAAAATTTTTGACTGATGTTATCAAAACAGCCTTTAATGTCGGCATCCAAACACCATTTAGGAATTAGCCTCGTGGCTAACCAAATGGCCTCTATTGCATCTTGTGCGCTCATGGCCGGTCGAAAACCATAACGGCATGGTTCAAATTTGGCCTCATATTGTGGTTCTATTACGGTTTTAATGACATGTTGAATAACTCTGTCTTCTTGTGTGGGTATCCCTAGCGGACGCATTTTACCGTTTGCCTTAGGAATATATTTCCTTTTAGCTGGTTTTGCCCGGTAGTTTACCCACCCGTTCCGTGCATCTGCTGTTACTTTTTCGACAAGTTGCTTGCGTTTTACTGGTGTGTCATATTTCTTACCGTCTAGACCAGTTGAACGTTTCCCTTGATTGTCTTGCGTTACTCTGCGGACGCTCAAAAGTACTGCCCCTTGCGAGCGACTAAGAAGTTTTGCCAATTTCTTAGCTATTCGGTGTTGCCCTGCTTTGGTTGCCTTGTAAATTCGTTTTTGCAGATTGAATACACGTTGTTCAATTTTACCCCATTCGAGCTTACGCCAATCCCAATTGGGTTGCCGATAATCGCCATTCCCATTTTTGGGCAAGGGCAAAACATCACTACCAGCTTGTGCGTTAAATTGTGCGGCAATATCGTTGTTCATGTGTTCAAGTAATTACTTTAAGTATCTATCACGTCCTCAGTTTGAAGACATCTACTACTCACTTATTACAAAATCTTTCTAGCAGCCTGTCGAACTTATAGTAGATTATTGTAAATTTGTCTAAAATCACACAAAAAAATAGTCGTATAAATAATTCTAAATAGGTTATCAGGTCATTTTTGGCATTTTTATGGGTCATTTTGCTATTTTTATTAAATTTTACGCATTAAGGACGCAAAGACGCTTCAAATTATAGGCAATACATACCAATGTCCACTCACCTTTGACGGCTTCAAAACCACGCAACATAAAGTGCCTGAACCCCATGATTTCTTTGATAATACCGAATACGGGTTCCACCGTTGATTTGCGTTTTCCATAAAATTCCTTGCCTTCTTCAGTTTTCAAGCGATGTTGCATTTCTTCAAGAGGAGTAGCATTTTCAGGTGGGGCTAAAGGTGGCTCTGCTAAACGTTCTTCAAGACTTTGATTGTGACTTTGACGACCCGTTGCAATGTATGGCTCAATGTCTTCATCAACCAACGTATTAACATTATCATCGCTAAAATAACCATTATCCAGTGCTGCTCGTTCTACTTGCCCCCGTTTTTTGGGTAGTTTGTTCAGTTCTGCCAAGGCGGGTTCAACCTAGCCTGTCGAAATGGATTAAAAATTAATTTCTGTTTTTTATAAATGACTGCGTACCTTTACCTCTTATAACTACTCATAATTGAGCTATTATTCAAGCCATTTTTCAGTAAAAATGGAGTGTAACTTTATGATTTATATCATAAAATCCAATAATAGCCGGATTCTATGTAGGGACACGCCTTTAGGAATAATCTTGAAGCCAAAAAATAGAAATAATCGTTTTGCATTTTGACAGGCTAGCCTAGGTCGGGAGAAAGGGCAAGTTAGAACTATTTTAATTTTTCTAAAATCTTTGTGAGCTGTTTATAAGATGTAACCAGTTCAGTCTCAATTGAAAATATTAAATTATTCAGCCATTTGGCCCTTGTGTCTTGAACGAAAGCATTATGCTCTTCTTCATTATAACCTTTAGTATCAATAATTTCTAACTTTTCTCGAAATTGTTTAGCTATTTGAATATAAATACCATGATTATTTTTATCTTTTCTATCAGGTAAAGTATTAATTACCATATTTAATTCTTTATAATAATCTCCTCCAATATCTCTTAAAGACAATAGGTTCTCTTCTATAAAAACTTGATAAATTTCAACTTCTAAATCTTTATCAAGCATAGAAGCCATTTTTAACAAAATATATAGTTCAGCCCAAGTTCCTCCATATTTTCCTCTTTTTGATTGAATCAAATTTGGGAACTGTTTTATTAATTCGCCATATTGAATTTTTCCTTCATCTGTTTTAAATTCTTTCAATTTTCCATAATCAGACTGAATTGCAATAAAGTTTGATTTATAATCTGATGATTCATCTGGATTAAAACTATTTGTAGAATGGGAACTTTTTAAATGTGGCGATTCGCCACAATTAGAATTTCTTAATAATTGGGTATGTCTTGAGATAATAAATTCCCATAAATCTTGCTTTCTTAAAATCTCTTTAATCTGTATGCCGTTTGTCTTTCTTCATTCGTTGTGCTATCAGCACTATATAGTAAATGGGGCGTAATTAAAGTATTAACCTGTCCTAACGCATTATATCGATAGCTAGACCAAGGATAGTAACGAAGATGTTTGGCCATATTTTGTGCACGTACTGGATTAAGCTCAATATAACGATAACAGGTCAAGGCATACGTCTCGCTATTAATTAAAGTCGCTTTGTAGCGTCCTTCCCAAAGAGTTCATATGTATAATTGAAATACTGAACATAATAACGTCCCACCATTTGCATGACCTTCGATATGCCATTTTCTATATACGGTGTGATGAGAATATGAACATGATTTGTCATCAATACTTATGCATGTATTTGGCAGTTGTGTTTGTTACAACCTTGTTTAAGCTTTTCAAGATAAAACAGGTAATCTTCATCTGCGATAAAAATCGGAGCACGATTGTTACCACGAATCATCATAAGTGCGGATGACCCACTAGAACAAAACGAGGATGACGTGCCATAATAATTTAATAAAAACATTTCTTTACCGTTTAAAAATTTATAAATCAATCGAGTCTGACCCCATTGATTGTATTTTTTCCTCAACAGAAGAAAAGACAATTTGTTTGGAAACTAAATGTTATAACGAGAAATAGTTCTAAAAATAAATGTGGTCTGTCCTGGGGTGTTAAATTTGCCACAAAATACCCTATCTTTTTTCACCCGACATTTACAAATACTATTTCTTCAAGAAATAGTATTTGTGTGTTTTTAGCTATTTACAATGGAACAAAAATAGGGTGAAAAATAATCGGCAAAACCACGCTATATTTAACACCCCAGGTCTGTCCCCTATTTTACATTCTGAAAATTCTTAAATTCTGTTAATTCTGATTCAGACAAAAGTGGTGGGCAACAACGTTGTCCACCTTACCAGACTGACTTTAATAAATGTCATGCGTCGTATTATAGACGTTGAATTTACCCGTTGGCGTAATCAAACGCTCATCCTTGATGACTTCCTTCAGTTCAAGCGTTTTGTCATCCACAATGACAATGGCAGATTCCTGCACTTGATTATTCCAAACTGAGAACCAAACTTCATCACCCTCTTTGTTATACTCTGGATGAACAACCCTTTGGTTTCCTTCAGTTAAGCCAGACCATTCCGCAATGGGTAATACCTTATAACCAGCGTCAAGGTTGGTAATATCAAACACTGCAACCGTTTGTATTTCCTCAGTACTTGGATTCAAAGCAGTATCCACGTATAGATTTGTCGATTCCGGATGAGTTTTCAGAAATAACGAACCCGTCGCCTTACCTTCCAAAGTTTGTACCACTTCCCAAGCATTTTCTGGATGGTTTTCTGGGTCTGTACCAATTAGGACTATTTTATTATCCCCTAAATGGGCAGTTGCCCACACTGGTCCATACTTTGGGTGCACAAAATTAGTGCCACGCCCCGGATGAGGTCTGATACCCACTTCTCTTATCGCTTCTAATTTTCCTTCTTGAGCATTGATGATAACAATTTTGTTGGCGTTATTGGCCGCGGTTAGAAAATAACGATGAGTGGAGTCCCAACCGCCATCATGCAA
Source organism: Gammaproteobacteria bacterium (assembly GCA_003645255.1). Lineage (GTDB taxonomy): Bacteria > Pseudomonadota > Gammaproteobacteria > Beggiatoales > Beggiatoaceae > QNES01. The sequence continues at coordinate 14,872 of QNES01000066.1, read as the reverse complement.
GAAAGGGGCGGTGGCAATTGTGGTCACTTTGAAGTTGACCAAGTCTGAATAATCGACTAACAATATTTTGCCGGTTTCTTTAACATTGACGATAAATTCAGGCCGTTGGTGCGAAGCAACTATGGCAGCCACTCGTGGTTCCGGATGGTATTTTTGCGGTTCCATTGCCGTCATGCCTCGCGTAGAGACGATTTTCAGTGGCTCTAATGTATCACCTTTCATGATGGTATATTGAGGTGGCCAATAGTCACCAACGATGGCATATTTGTCTTCCCAACCAGTATATTTAGACGTTTCGATAGAACGGGCTTCAATACCCACTTTAATCTCAGCCACTGCTTGCGGCGGGTCCATCCATAAATCGACTAGGGTTGTTTTAGCGTCACGCCCAATGATGTACAAATAACGTCCGGAAGATGAAAACCGCGAAATATGTACGGCATAACCCGTCTCAACAAGATTGATAATCTTTTTCGTATCACCATCAATGAGGGCCACTTGACCCGCATCACGCAGAGTGACAGAAAATACATTATTGATATTATAAGCGTTTTCCTGTTTAGTTGGCCGTTTGTCCGGTTCGACCATCACTTTCCAAGTTGCCATCATGTCGTCCATACCAAATTCAGGCGGTATGGGAGGTTCTTGTTGGATATAACGCGCGACGATATCTATTTCTCCCTGATCCAAATCACCATCAAAACTGGGCATTCCGGCTGATGTGCCATTTTCAATTGTCCAAGCAAGGATGGCAGTGCCTTTTTTCAAGGTAAGGTCTGGAGTCAATGCTTTACCAGTTGCCCCTTTGCGTAGTACTCCGTGACAACCGGCACAGCGTTCAAAATAGAGTTGGCGGCCCTGTTCAAACTCTTCGGTTGTCATGGAAGGTGCAGCGAGTTCTTTCAAAGTGATATGCCATTCAGCCAAATTAGAACGACTGTGGTCCAATAATTTTACTGGAGGAGCATTGCTTACCAGCCCATGACCCGGATCCACATAAAGCGCATAAAAGGTATAATCACCAGTTGGCAAGTCATCAGTGGCCATTTGCCACGTAACCTCTTCTGAGGTGGATGGCAAATTTTCCATAAATGCTTGTAACTCAACATTTATCGTCGGGTTAGCTATTCCACCCGTAATAAACTTAATGTCACCGCTAGGCAATGCCATACCAAGCCATAAGCCAATGGGTCCGGCTTTAGTTGGTTCTGGCGTTTTAAGTGTGATAGTCACACTATCGCCGACAAAATACTCGTCCTTTGAATTTTCAAAGGTTAAATCAGCCGATAGACATAATGCAGGCAACCATAAACCGACAAATGTCAACGCTTTTATTTGGAAATGACTAATATATCTCATTTTTATGTTTACCTTATATTTAAATATCAGGAGGGCAACCACAAGTTCCACCGATTTCATCGGTGGCTATTCACATTTAACCCCTTCAGGGTTTGTACATCTTTGGAAATTTCACCCCGAAGGGGTAAAACATAAATAGCCTTATGTGAAACATAAGGAACTCTTTATTTCACATTTGTTGTTTGAATGAGCACACTGGACCGATTTCTGTCAGCTTCATTGAGGGGATTTGTACCTCTTTCAACAAGCAAGACATAAAAAGTGTATTCTCCAGCATCAACTAATGGTACTAGAAAATCCATTAACAGAGGAGAGTGGTCTATACTTTCTAAAGAGCTTAAAAATGACTTCGGTTCATCACTGAACGAAGTCGTGTCACTCAGAAAATAAAATTGAGACTCCGGCGTATTAGGAAAATGGAGGGCCGCCCAAACATCAAGATAACCTTTACTATAGGATTCTTGAAAATCTATTTCTAACGACACATTAAGCGGATCACCCGTTTGATAGCTTTCTTCCAAACCAACAAGATTGATACGGGCTTGTGTCCGATAAGGGTTGGTTGGTAATAAGCGGGGTAAAATATTCGCACGCCGATAGTTTATATCCTTAGGGGCATAGTTGGTTTCCAGATAATCAAGAATCTTCTTTTCAGTATCCGCATCAAATGTGATTAGCCCTTGTGTGTTTTGCATCCACCGAATCATACCTAACCAAGTCAATCGGCTACCGCTTTGCCCGATAATATTCTTAGCAGAATGGCAACTGGTACAAAGTATTTTAACAAGCTCAAAGTTATCGTCGATAATCAATCCCGTTGCCTCATCGACTTCTTTTGCATAGCCTCCTGTCACTAAAAGTAACAGGGTTAATATCATTAACCCTCGTTTGCAAATTTTCATATTTCATACCACCTGTACGGCAATGCGATGGCAAGCATTATTGAGATAGCCTTTGGGATTCCAACCCGGCAATACCATAGGTTGTGAATTACCCAGACTATCTACGGCTCTTGCCCACACTTCATAATAGCCGGTTTTCGGAAATTCAACCGTTGCTTGCCAATGTTGCCAAGCTAATCGATTAACTGGTGGTTTAAGATCAGCTTTGTGCCAACGAACCCCGAAATCATTGGAGACATAAAGCTCAGTCACTTCAAAATCACCAGCCCAAGCATGTCCTCTCACCGCCAATTTTTTAGCCTGTTTGTGGGTGATACCCGACTTTGGAAAGGTAACGATTGACTTTACTGGCATTGATTTAATAATACACATCTCTTCATCTGGCACTTTCGTGCCGGCGGCGACTGTTTCACAAGGTACGCGGTAGGCTTGCCCTGTCATTTTGGTTCCATCGTGAACTTGGTTTCTAATCACGATCTTCTTGAGCCATTTACCAGACGTAGAAGCAGGCCATCCGCCACAGAGCAGTCTTAACGGATAACCATTGTGAAGAGGAATATCTGCGCCATTCATCGCCCAAGCAATCAAAGTTTCATCCTCCAATGCTTTGGACATAGGTACACCACGAGAAATAGGAATTTTAGTCGGATCGCCACTTAAATGGGTATCGGCACCATAATAGCCAATATAAACCGCATCGGTTTTAATTCCACAAAACTCAAGGACATCTTTTAGCCTAACACCAGTCCATTGGGCACACCCAACCGCGCCAACTGACCATTGATTGCCTTTAGCCGGTGGATTATATTCACTTCTGCCATTGCCACCACATTCAAGATGCAATTGCAGGGTGACATTCTCAAATTTCTGCTTTAATTCTGGCAACGTAAACGTCAAAGGATTTTCACAAGATTCGCCTGCGATTTCCAATGTCCAAGTATCGGGATTAATGTCCTCAAAAGCCGGTGGAATCCCATTGTTTCTAATAAAAAATCGGTTAGCCGGGGTGATGTCATCGTCCAATAAATGGGGCGGCGTTTCAGCATTAACGGGTTTATCATTCAGAATAATTAAACCCTCTTTTCCAAGTATTTGGAATGGTTCATCAGTTTGGGCAAAGGCGGCTGGAATTAATCCGCCGGGCATATTATTCGCAAAAGGGATATTGGCACCGACAATAGTACCCATAACCAATAAACCGCTTTTTTTGATAAATCCCCGCCGAGTCATGGGATCAGTTTTTCGCCCCCAGACTAACCAATCTGCTTTTTCAGGGTCTTCAGCATATAGCTCGTGAATACCCCGTTCTATTTTTTTTGCCATCTTGTTTTTCTCCATATTTAATGATGGGGTTCGTTCCCACCTACACTTTGCTACCATAATTAAGTAATTGCATTTGTGCCATAAAATTTTGGCTATAGGGATTAGTCATGCATCCCAAGAATTTAACCGCAACTCAAACCAATCGAATAACCGCAGTTTGCGATTACGATTCACGACTAAAAATTCATCGTTGCCCCCTAATGGGAGCGAAATCAATGCCACATAAGTCATATTCGTTGAATATAGTCGTAAAATTGGATTTTTCCTTGTTTAAACACCTTAAAACTCGTTCCCATTATGGGAATTTTCCCAAAATGGGAAAACATTTCTCCGTATTGGGAACATAGTGTAAACGTTTACTATGAATAATCATGACCGCCTTAACAGTCAATCAATTCTAAACTATTGTTTATACCAGTCTTTAAAAATTCGCCTAAATCATCCTTATCATGTATAACATCTAAATAATGACTTCTATGTTCATTTTCTATTAACGGCGGTATGATGTTATTTTGGATTGCTTGATATGCCATTATGAGTCTTCCAACTCTGCCATTACCATCTGCAAATGGATGGATTCTTTCAAATAGTATATGAAATTCAGATATGTCTAATAAGCTTAGATTATTGCTCTGAAATCTATATAATAAATTTTCAATATCATTAGCAATCATATGAGGTAATGATAATTTTATGCTTACACCTTGTATATGTCGTTCGTCAGTTCTATAGGCACCAATTGGCTTGGATATATACTCAGGAGATATACTTAATGCATCTTTAAACATAATTGCATGTATATCTTTAATAAAACTACTATCAATAAGATTATCTTTATTTGATGCCTCCCGCACAATGACATCATAAGCTTTTGCAAAACCTAATATTATTAACTGTTCACCTAATGGCTTATGTCCCGCAGTAAAACCTTTTTCAAGTAATTCTTTGGTTTCAGCAAAAGATAAGCTTGTTCCTTCGATTGCATTTGAATGATGAGTAATTGAAATTCTTAAGTGCCTAAATAATTGTTCTCTTTGTTTTATACTCAATTGATTTAATTTTGTCATCTCTGTCAATTCCGATTTTCGCTGGTTCCCACGCGCCTTACGCTCAAACATACACGTTACTTAAGATTGAAGGATTGAAGACCATAAATACATGTATCCTGCTACGCTTCGCGGCACTGCCATTAAGTATCGGGCAGTCGCGGTGGTATGCCTTTAAAACTTTACGTATTCAGGGACTGTAGGGGCGAACATTCGTTCTCGCCCGCTGCGATACTTAATGGCATTGACGCTTCGCGGGCTGTGCAATCTAAAGATTGAACTACAAACAATGTGATACAATAATATCTGTTAAAAATTAAAAAAAAGATTCGTGGCAAGGCACGATTTCGGTTTTTCAATCACCAATTATTTTAATAATAACGATATTTTATAAAAATTCAAGTAAAGTAGCCAGGTAGGGTGGTTTCGAGTTTTTGGTGCAGCGGCAACAAGCGACTCATCATTCCCCAATTTTTACGTTTGCGATAGAAGGTAACTATAAAAATGTCTGAACTTCATGACAAAGGTGAACAAATTTATAACAGGCAAATTTTGCCCCAATTACCGATAGACAAATTAAAAGGCAAAATTATAGCGATTGAGATTAAATCGGCTGACTATTTCATTGAAAATACCGTCTTAAAAGCCGTCATGCTTGGTAGAAAGCGGTATCCACAACAGAAATTTTACGACAAGCGGATAGGTTAAGGTAAAAACAATGTTACAAACTTACACTGCCAAATATATCAAAATTGACTCAGGCTATATGGGGCAACTCATTGAATGGCCCGAAGTAGTCACAGAAGGTAAAGATATTGAAGAATGCCGTGCCATGTTGAGAGATGCCATCCAGGAAATGGTTTTAGCCTATCATCAGCAAAATCAGGAAATTCCGTTAGGAAATAGTTTGATAGAGCAACTACCAGTGGAGATTCAAAATGTCTGTAAAGCGGCGTAATTTAATTAACGACTTTGAAGGCAATGGATTTTATTTATTACGTGAAGGCGGGAACCATTCTATCTATACCGATAATATTAAGACAATTCCGGTGAAAAGACATCGAGTTTTTGATAGAATCACCGCTAATCAATTGTGTAAACAAGCCGGACTACCACCGAAATTTTAAGGGATTGGACACGGGCTGGTTCCCATGCGCCTTTGTTAGCGTAGGGTCAATGCCATTAAGTATCGCTGCTTGCGAACACGCAGGTTCGCCCCTACGACCCCTGAATACGTGGAGTTTTGTAGGGGCAGACATAAGTGTCGGCCCGATACTTAATGGCATTGTAGCGTAGGGTGGGTAGTTTCACTGCACACACCTTTAAAAAGTGAAATTTACACCCGCGCTGAGTATATTGTCAACATCCCTTTTTTCAAAAAAAGCACTTTAATCAACGCTATATTTGTCTTCCAGCAATTTAGCCTGCGCAGCTGCGAGTCGAGCAATAGGGACACGTGGTCCTGAACAAGACACATAATTCAAGTTAATATGGTGACAGTAGTGGATAGAGTCTGGATGCCCACCTTGTTCACCGCAAATACCTATTTTCAAGCCAGGTTTTGTTTTGCGCCCCCATTCAACCGTCATCTTCATGAGTTGCCCAACGCCTTTGATATCAAGAACTTCAAATGGATTGTCTTGCAAAATGCCATTTTCGTTGTACATGGGCAAGAATTTGTTTTCGGCATCTTCTCGTGAGAAGGAGAAAGTGGCTTGAGATAAATCGTTGGTACCAAAGGAGAAGAACTCAGCTACTTCAGCCAATTGCCCTGCCCTCATACAGGCACGTACCACTTCAATCATGGTACCAAACTTGAATTTGAGCTGGATACCCTGGGTTGTTTCGATTTCTTTTTGGGCACTGTCAACTAGCTCTTTGACATACTTCAATTCTTGAGCGGTGACAACTTGCGGTACCATGATTTCAGGGTTAATCTCTATTCCTTCCTTGACACATTCTGCAGCGGCTTCCAGAATAGCTCGAATTTGCATGGCATAGATTTCAGGGTAGGTGATGCCTAAACGTACACCGCGCTGACCGAGCATAGGATTGACTTCATAGAGTTCACGTACTTTATGGAGCATCCGTTCTTTTTTAGCAATGACCGCATTGATTCTTTCTTCACCCATTTCATCAAAAGGCGGTGGCGTGTGTAAGTCATCAGGATCGCTTTGGGTCAGACGTATCGCACCCATGAGATTCGCGGCACCTTTAATAGTACCACGCAGGTGGCGCATATTTTCAAGTTCTTCCATTAACTGCATTTCTGTCGGTAGAAATTCATGCAATGGCGGATCAAGTAAACGCACTGTTACAGGATGGGGTGCCAACGTCTTAAAGACGGCTTTGAAGTCTTCACGCTGAATGGGTAATAATTGATTTAAAAAAGTTTGGCGATCTTCTGGTGTTTCAGCGAGGATCATATCAACCACAATGGGCAAACGATCTACATCATTAAACATACGTTCAGTACGGCATAATCCAATACCCATCGCACCGTATTCAACAGCTTTTTCTGCCGCTTCTGGCGTATCTGCATTTGCCAGCACTTTTAATTGTGCAACCTCATCAGCCCAAGATAACAGCGTTTTCATTTCATCGGAAAATTCAGGGGGTATGGTAGGAATTTCACCGGTATATACGTTACCCGTACTCCCGTCAATTGTGATGATATCGCCCTCTTTTAGCGTTTTGTCACCAATCACAGCTTCTCGTGTCCTCACATCGACAGCAATCCCTTCAGCTCCTGCAACACAGGCTTTACCCATACCCCGTGCAACGACGGCAGCATGTGAGGTTTTCCCACCGCGACTGGTGAGAATACCTTGTGAGGCAAAAAAGCCATGAATGTCCTCCGGTTTAGTTTCTTCACGGACCAAAATGACTTTTTCACCCGCACGTCCTAATGTTTCAGCACGGTCAGCATCAAATACGCATTTGCCAGATGCAGCCCCCGGAGATGCAGATAAACCTTGTGCTAAAGCTTCAATACTGATATTTGGGTCTAAACGGGGATGCAAAAGTTGTTCCAGAAGTTCAGGATTAATTCGTAATAATGCTTGCTCTTTGGTAATCAGTCCCTCATTGAGCAATTCCACCGAAGTCCGCACCATAGCGGCTGCATTCATTTTACCATTGCGTGTTTGTAAGCAATGCAACTTGCCTTTTTCGATGGTGTACTCGTAATCTTGCACTTCATGGTAATGATTTTCCAGCTTATGACGCAATTCTACCAGTTGCTTATACATATCTGGCATTTCGGTTTCCATTTCCTGTATTGCTTTGGGGGTGCGGATACCGGCGACTACATCTTCACCTTGGGCATTAACCAGGTATTCGCCATACATCTCATTTTCACCCGTACCCGGGTTGCGAGTAAAGCCAACACCGGTAGCACAGTCATTACCCATATTGCCAAATACCATCGCGACTACATTAACGGCTGTCCCATTTGCCATAGTGGAGGTGATTTTAAATTCACGGCGATAATCAACTGCCCGTTTACCACCCCAGGAATTAAACACCGCTTTGATAGCAATTTCTAATTGTTCATAGACATCTTCTGGGAATGGTCGACCGGTTTGTTCTTTGACCACGAGTAAGAATCGCTCGCTGATTTCTTTAAGTTCCGCAGTCCCTAAATCAACATCAGCCTTTGCGCCAACGCGCTTTTTCACTGCTTCAAAATGTTTATCAAAATGTTCATCTGCAATATCTAAGGCAACTTTACCAAATAGTTGGATAAAGCGACGATAAGCATCATAACTAAAGCGCTCATCGCCAGTTTGCTTGATCAGAGCACCCAACGTTTGAGTGTTGAGACCTAAATTTAAGATGGTGTCCATCATACCAGGCATGGACATGGCGGCACCGGAACGCACGGAAACGAGTAGCGGATTATCGGCATCACCAAACATTTTGCAGGTGCTTTTTTCAACCGCTTGCATCTGTTCTTTCACATTGTCCATTAAGCCAACTGGCAAATTCCGTTCAGCAAGATAGGTAAGACAAGTTTGAGTGGTGATTACAAAACCAGGGGGGACATTGAGACCTATTTGTGTCATCTCGCATAAATTAGCCCCTTTGCCACCGAGTAGATGTTTGTTTTTTCCATCTCCTTCACTGAAGGAATAAATGTATTTTTCTGCCATTGTAAATAAGTTCCTTTATGATAGGAACGGTGATTATTGAACACAAAAATCACAAAAATCACCATTCAAATTATTTGAGGGACAAGTTAATACTATTAAAAAGACCATTTTTTAAAAAATAGTGTTTTTATGACTTAAATTCCCATGGGCGTAAACGTGGCTGAAAGCCACGGAACGCATCGTACAGACTATACAATGTAGGGCTGATCAATATATCCGCCACATAAACTGATTATAAATAAGAATAATTTACCTAAATTTCAAGTTATAATAAGTAATGATATTAATTAATATTGATATTAATTATTTTGTAAAGTTATTACCTAATAAACCTGTTAGGTTTTGAATACCTGACAGGTTTTTGGGATAAACATCTACATCAACACTTCAAGATGAGCAACCACACTTCTACCCAATGCTGATAATTCATAACCCCCTTCAAGGGTAGAAATAATACGCCCTTGGGCATATTGATTAGCGATATCCAAAATTTCCTGTGTAACCCAGGCATAGTCTTCTTCGTGCAAACGTAGAAAGGATATACTATCATCTTCATGGGCATCAAAACCGGCGGAGATAAATAACAATTCTGGGGCAAAACGATTTAAAGCCGGTAGCCAGTGCTGAGTGACGGCTTCACGGAATGCATCCCCGGTTGTATAAGCCGGTAAAGGTACATTAATCATAAAATCATTAACTGTATCAGCACCTGAATAAGGATAAAAAGGGTGCTGAAAAGTCGAACAAAGCATTACACGGGGATCGTTTATAAAAATGGCTTCCGTGCCATTACCATGATGAACATCAAAATCTACAATGGCTACTCGCCTTAATCCATAAGCTTCAAGGGCATGTGCTGTACCAATAGCGACATTATTGAAAAAGCAAAAACCCATGGCACAATCCGGCAGGGCATGATGTCCTGGGGGACGAATATTACAAAAAGCCACCTGATGTTGATGCGTTAAAACCAAATCCACAGCCTGAATAAGGGCACCGGCGGCACGTAGAGCTGCCGGTTTAGTTTCCGGCGTTTGCATGGTATCCGGATCAAGATAAATAAATCCCGATTTATCATTGAAGTTCAGAACTTTATCAATATATTGGATACCATGCACCCGTGCTAGTTGTTCGCGTGTTGCCAAAAGGGCTTCATAAACCTGTACACTTTCCATGAGGTGTGAAACCTTCATTTGCTCTTCGATAGCATGAATTCGAGCCGGTCTTTCGGGATGCCCTGTTCCCATTTCATGTAATAGGCAATCGGGATGATGAATATAAGCAATAGACATATAAATGCTCCAAATCAAAATTTTTAGTTTATAATAAAAATTGGAAAAACGTATATCCTTCAAAGAAATCGGATTTTTTAAAAATCGGATTTTTTATAATTAATATTCAAAAATAATATTTTTTAGTATGAAAATTCATTATCTATTAAAAAAACTAGCCATTCCATTATTTCTAATCACCCTATTTTTTATATTCACTACATTTATGGCTGAGTTAAGTCAAGGTGCAGATTGGCAAAGAGTGTTTGGCATCAATTTACACAGAATCTTGGAATTATTAGATTTGCGTGAAGAAAACACACTGGCAACGTGGTTTTCAAGTATGATTTTTTTCGCAACAGGTTTAGCTTTTTTATTGTTAGGCTGGGGTTCATCGCCAGATTTTATAATTTCCCACCTGACACGTTTTATATTTAAATTAACCGCAATCGGTGCGATTTTACTTTCTGCGGATGAAGTAGCGAGTATTCACGAAACGGTAGGAAAGTCGTTTTTTCGCTTTGTCAGCAACCTTTGGGCTAATGCACCCCCTGATAACAATGGATATTTTTGGGTAGTGCTATTTGCCCCTTTTATGTTAGGAGGCTTGTTGATGACGGTTTATTTTTTGCATAAAGTAATCGCTCGAATGCCAACGAAGCATGACTGGCAACGCCAGTTAACATACTTTGCTTTATTATCAGCTTTTATGTGCTTACCTGGGGTATTTGTCTTTGAACTATTTGAATGGTATTTCAACACGCTCAAGCAAGGTAGTGGTATTTTAACCTGTTTTGAAGAAACATTTGAAATAATAGGCATGTACAGTTTATTCTTATGCGCGACGTTAATTGCGAAAATAGTAAAGTTATGACTCGTTCACGTATCGTATTGTTTTTATTAGTAGCCATTTACACAATGGCTTTGATGATGATTGAATGGCAAACCTCACAAGACTTTGTGCGACAATTTGTCACCGATATTGGTCAAAATAAAATCTTGTTTTATGGCATTCATACCACCCTAAGTGTCTTCTTGCTTTGGGCGACGGCTTTAATATTTGGTGTATGTTTATTATATATAGATAAGGTAAAACAGCGTCAAGAATATTTTTTCTATTTATCGCAAATCATCATGTTTACCTATCTGGGTTTCGATGATCGTTTTCTAATACATGAAAATATTGGGCAATGGCTTGGGCGCAATGACGCTTATTTAGTTTTAGGGCTGGGATTTATCGAAATCGGATTATTAGTCTGGCTTGGCAATCTCCGTCAAAAAACAAAAGCGGCGCGTTATTTTTTATACAGTGGCGCTATTTTTTTTGCCATGATGGTGATTATTGACGCAAAATTTCCACCCAAAATGCTATTGCGCCTATCACTTGAAGAAATCACTAAACTATGGGCAGACATTTGTTTAATTTCATTTGCCTGGGAAATTTTAAAACAACATATTCGTCGAAAATAATTGTGAAGGGCAACCACAAGGGATTGCCCCTACTAACTGAAAAATTATGTCACGAGCAATCAAACGTTGGGCAACTAAAATTTTAACACCATTGGCAGCCGTGATTAATATCTTTCGGTTGCCCTTACAACGCCTGTGGGCACACGCTTGTTTACAAGCCTCTATTAAAACACCGCTTGATCCAAGTGTAATTGTACATAATCGTCCAGAAATTCATGGCACGAGACACATTCATTTCGGCAAAAATATTGATTTATACCGTGACTTATATTTAGAAACGCAAGAACAAGGGCATATTTCAATCGGAGATGAAGTGGTTCTATCGCGTGGTGTACACCTCGTTTCTTATGCAAGCATCCAGATTGGCACCGGCAGCATGATTGGTGAATATACCAGTTTGCGCGATGCTAATCATAACATCGTCAATGATAGCCTCATCCGCTATGCTGGACATACAAGTACCCCCATTGTTATCGGCTCAAATGTTTGGATTGGACGGGGTGTCACCGTACTTGCCGGTGTCACGATAGGCGATAATGCTATAATCGGTGCCAATGCGGTTGTCACCAAAGATGTTCCCCCTAATACTTTAGCGGCTGGGGTGCCTGCTCGTTTTGTTAAACACTATTAGTCGTTTTATGGAATTGTGAAAGATTATAGTACTAACGGGTAAATTTTTGACTTTTTTTATTTGGTGGGCAAAAAAAGACTTTGCCCACCCTACATATCTACATATCAATGCCATATATAAAAATGCAAAATAACGATATCCATGAAAATTCCAATTTGACCAAACATCAACTCTTGATGTGGATAGGTCAAAAGATATATCCGCAGGTGTCGCTCTACAATGCGCCATTTACCTTCACTATAACCGGGCTAATTGATAGAGAATCTCTGCAAACAGCGTTTCAAACTCTCATTAATCAAAGTGATGTTTTGCGCACAGTGTTCCAAGAAATCGATGGTATACCACAGCAAATTGTTATACCAAATATGGTTTATAACATGGAATATCTTGATTGTTCCTCAGTATCTGCGCCCTTTGCAACCGCACAAACGTGGATATCTGAACATGCTCAAGTACCATTTGACTTGGGAGAACGCTTGTTTGAGTCGGTGTTACTCAAAGTTTCCGATAATCAATTTGTTTGGTACTTAAACACACACCACATTATTTCCGATACTGGGACAGTAGCATTAATTTTTCAATGGGTAGCAACATTTTATAACCAAGCTATCCATGGACAATTAGAAAACCACGCAACTTTACCGATGTTTCAAGATTATGTTAATTATCGGCGGAAATGGCACAGAACGGAGCAATATCTTGCAGCGGAAGCTTATTGGAAAAAAAAGCTGGCAGTTGGTATTGAACCAATTAATTTCTATGGGATAATACCTTTCAATAATGGTACTGATGTTCGCCGGGTTTCCTACGATTTAGGCACTGTAAGAACCCAACAACTCAAAAAAATGGCTACCAATAAAGATATTTTCCTAAAGACTGAAAATGCCACGCTATTTAATATTTTCCTAACAACTCTTTTTACCTATCTCTATCGTCTCAGTGGTAATACTTGCCTTTCAATTGCTGCCCCTTTTCATAATAGACACTCAACTTTTAAACAAACTTTGGGCTTACAGATGGAGATATATCCATTTCGAGTGTCTATCGAAGAAAATGATACTTTTTTCTCATTACTCAAAAAGGTGGCAGTTGAAACATCAGCAACGCTAAAACACCGTAATTATACCGCTGGTAACCCGTTGCAAAATCGTGCCTACGATGTCAGATTAAACTATCATGTTGCCTCATTCCCAGATTTTAATGGATTACCTGTCCAAACAGAATTTGTCAGTGCTGGGCATAGCACTGATAGTCTAGTTATCCATGTACATGATTTTTGTGCGACTGGCAAATTGACCTTGATGTTTGACTTTCATTGTGATGTTTTTGATAGTGAGAAGAAGCAGCATTTAGCCATTCAACATTTTATCCGAATTTTGGATGCTTTGGTGGAGGCTCCAGATACCCAGCTTTACTCCTTTTCTTTGCTAACTTCAGAATCCAGAGCATTATTGCCAGACCCAAGTGCGGTTTTACCAGTTCCATGTTATGATTTAGTTACAGACCTTTTCACTTTATGGGTCAACCGCACCCCAACCCACCCAGCAATTCGTCAAAAGCAGCGTAGTTGGACATACCAAGAATTAGCGAAAAGTGCGCATTTATTGACCCAAGTGTTGCTGACTTATGGCATAAAACGGGGAGATGTAGTTGCTGTATTGGGTTTGCGGAGTTTTGGACTAATTGCCAGTATGCTGGGAGTTTTCTCAAGCGGTGGTGTACTACTGACTCTTGACCCAAAACTTCCAAACCAGCGACGACAACTTATGCTCAAAGAAGCTAAAGCCAAATATTTATTACTGGTTGGTGAAAAAATATTTAGAGAAGAATGGATGGGACAATCTTTGTTTATTATTGGAGTACATCCTGAAACGGGTCACACTCTTACGAAAGTTGAGAATGAACAGCCGTTGCCTAATTTAGCTGCCAATGATCCAGCTTATATTTTCTTTACTTCAGGCACTACGGGAGTTCCTAAAGGGGTGTTAGGATGTCACAAAGGAATGTCACACTTTCTCAACTGGCAGCGGCAAACATTTGCCATCAAACCACAAGATCGTTGCGCTCAATTGACTGGGCTTTCATTTGATGTATTAATTAGAGATATTTTTTTAGCATTGACAAGTGGTGCTACTCTTTGTCTGCCCGCAAACGGGGATGAGCTTGAGCCTGCTAAAATTCTATCTTGGTTGGCGGAAGAGCAAATTTCACTTTTTCACACAGTTCCTTCATTGGTTCAATCATGGTTAGCCTTTGTGCCACCAGGCGTTTCTTTATCGACTTTACGTTATGTATTTTTTGCAGGAGAACCGCTTACAGAGAAACTCATTTGTCAATGGCGTGAAGTTTTCCCGCATGCAGGTGAGATTGTTAATCTATATGGACCTACGGAAACAACATTAGCAAAGTGTTATTATCGAGTGCCTAACAAAGTATCACCGGGAATACAACCAGTTGGCTCACCAATACCTGAAACTCAAGCCCTTGTTTTAACGAAAAATAATAACTTATGTGATAGAGGGGAACCGGGCGAAATAGTGCTGCGAACTCCCTTTAGAACTTTGGGTTATATCAATGCTCATGAAGAAAAGCGATTTCGCCAAAATCCTTTTCGTAACGATGAACAAGATTTACTATACTATACTGGTGATCGCGGACGTTATAGAATGGATGGTTCTCTTGAAATTTTGGGGCGAATCGACAATCAAGTTAAGAT
>QNES01000065.1 GCA_003645255.1 Gammaproteobacteria bacterium | reverse complement strand
CCCAAGGAATTTTATCCTGACTAAAAAGCTGTACTTCTAAACTTTCAATGCCAGGTGCATAATTTAAATCACATAACTGGGTCCGAAACATCATATAAACTTGACTAATGTGAGGGAGACTAATCACGACATATAAGCTCACTTGCCCAATATTAGCCTTCGCTTCTTCCCATGTTTCACGAGCTGCTGCTTGTTCAATTGTTTCATTATTTTCCATAAATCCTGCCGGTAATGTCCATAAACCATAACGTGGTTCAATAGCCCGTTTACACAAAAGGATTTGGTTTTCCCATATAGGTAAACACCCGGCAATTATTTTAGCCAGGTAGGGTGGGCAACGTCTTTTTGTTGCCCACCATGGCATTATCAATACAATCCTCAAGTTTTTCTACCACGTCAACATCATCTATCGGCACGACTGTCAAAAAAAGCGTCTTTTCGTATACCAATGTCAAACGTTTTTTTTCGTTTTTTTGCTAGATCGAGTACTTCTTTTAAAGTTTGTCGTGTATCGGTGAGGGCAAAGTCATCTACTTTAAAAATGGGTTGGGCGTATCGATTTGAAGTTTGTGCTTTAGTCATTAGCATCGTTATACCTCATGGTTCTTATGTTTAAATTTCTTTTACGCTGCCTGAGCAGGTTTGCAACCTGCTCCACAACCTTTAAGATTAAGCTAAAAAAGTATCCTATTAAAATTGGCTGGTAGGCTCAATATGTAGGTGGGTTTCGCTATCGCGAAACCCACCGTTTCGTTGAAAATGGTAGGTTGCAACGAAATTTCTACCCCCCCTACCTCTGAATTTTGATATAGCGTTTTTCGTTTGGGTGAGATACAAAAAAGGGCAACCATAAAGGATTGCCCCTACTAATTTATTTTTGGGCACTTGATTTGTGAAAGAGTTTTGCAAGAGGCTCTCCCGTTAATTTCTGAGCAGCATCTTTTATCGTCGCCATTTGTTATTTTGTCAATTTATTCATCGTCTTTTCCTAAGTTGTTTTAAAAGGTGATAAAATATATTATACATTACTTTATATTTTGGGAATTACCTAATAAATGATGGGATGCAGGTGTGCAGCCTACAAAACGCAAATAGGAGAAATTTTAAAAATGTCAAAATCCATTGGTATATTAACTGCTGGAGGCGATAGCCCAGGACTAAACGCCGCAATTCGCGCTATTGGAAAAACGGCGCTTGCTTCAAATTTTGGTATGCAAGTTGTCGGTTTTCGAGATGGATTTCGGGGTTTGGTAGAAAACAGAACAATGCGTTTGGATCAAACGACAGTCTCCGGTATTTTAACCCTGGGGGGAACCCTATTAGGTACCAGTCGTGATAAGCCCCATCGTATGCCAATGGGAGACAAAGAGTTGGATATGACGGAAACGGTAATAGATACCTACCACAAAAACCATTTGGACGTGTTAGTTTGTATAGGCGGGGGCGGTACACATAAAAATGCGTACCGTTTAGCACAAAAAGGGCTGAATGTCATCACATTACCCAAAACCATTGATAACGATTTAGCGATGACGGATACGACGATTGGCTTTGATAGCGCACTGGGTATTGCTACCGAAGCGATTGATCGCTTACATAGCACTGCACACAGTCATCATCGTATCATCGTGGTAGGTATTATGGGGCATAATGCCGGTTGGTTAGCCTTAGGTGCCGGTATTGCTGGCGGAGCTCATGTGATTTTAATTCCGGAAATGCCCTACGATGTTCAAGTCGTAGCCGATGCAATTCGCCAACGCCAACGCCAGGGTAAAAATTTTAGTTTGGTAGCCATTGCAGAAGGTGCCCTATCGAAAAAAAATGTAGGTGCCATACAGACTGCTATTCAAACTCGGGAAACTGCCGATACTAAAAAAGAGAAAAAGGAAGCTAAAATTCAGTTCAATCAGCTCAAAATTCAGCAAGCTAACAACACCTTACTTCTCACGAAACAACTTGAACAACTCACCGGTTTAGAATCACGACTCACGATTCTAGGGCATCTACAACGTGGTGGAACACCCTCATCAGCTGATCGTTTATTAGCCACTCAACTAGGTACAGCCTGTGTTTCAATGATTCACGAAGGAATTTATGGCGTTATGGCAGCTAAACATGGACAGCAGGTTGAACCTGTGCCGTTGGAAGATGTGGTGGGTAAACGTAAAACAGTTCCCCTGGATCATCCTTGGATAGAAACGGCACTTCGTGTTGGTGTTAGCTTTGGTAACTAGATAGCTAAAAATTCCAGACGACTTCAAAATCGGGGGCAACCATTCAGTCTTGCCCCTACATCACTTAATGGATACTATAAATAATGAAACTTCATCTTAATTCAGGAAACAGCACTTATCAAATTCAGAGCATAAACTCACACAGCGTTACTATTAATGAAAAAGTATATTCACACAGTCTTATTGTGATGCCAGAATCCCTTCATAAATGGAACGTTGAAAATTTTGAAACATTGAACATAACACATTTTCAGCAATTATGTGCATTACAGCCAGAAGTCGTGTTATTAGGAACGGGACAAAAGATACGTTTCCCCACCTCCGATTTATTAGCACCACTGATTAATGAAGGTATAGGAATAGAAATGATGAACATGCGAGCTGCTTGTCGCACTTATATGATTCTTATGGCTGAGGGACGAAAAGTGGCAGCAGGACTATTGATAAATAATAAAGGGTAGACACGCAGATCTGCCCCTACAAACCCCCACGTATTCATAGCTTGTAGGGGCAAACATTCGTTATCGCCCTGGCTCACTTTATTTAAAGCTGAGTACAATTTATAAAAGATTTTATAGAGATGCCTTCTTTTGTAAAGATTTCTTTCAGATGCTTTAAAGCAGAAATTTGAATTTGTCGTACTCGTTCACGGGTAAGTCCTAGTTCTGCACCCACTTCCTCCAATGTAGCTTCATCCTTATCATTTCCTATCCCAAAGCGTCGTTTTATCACAAAAAGAGCCTTTTCATCAAGTTGAGATAACCAAAAACTAAGCTTTTTACTAAATTCAGCATTTTGTAACAATAGCATGGGATCAGGATTAAGCTCATCGGGAATCGTGTCGATCAAAGCCCTTTCATAATCGCTCATGTACGGATTATTTATCGAACAAGTTACCAGCTCATTAATACCTAGTGCTTTTTTAATTTCTTCTACCGGTTTATCTAACAAAAGTGCCACTTCTTCAGGCTTAGGCTCATGCTCTAAAGTTTGTGACAAAGTATAAATGGCTCGTAAACAAGAATTAATTTCTTTAAGTACATGGATAGGCAAACGAATAGTACGAGTTTGATTCATAATAGCACGAGCCATTGATTGTCGAATCCACCAAGTAGCATAAGTAGAAAAACGAAAACCCCTTTCTGGATCAAATTTATCTACCGCTCGCATCAATCCAATATTACCTTCCTCAATTAAATCAAGTAGGGCTAAACCTCGCTCCATATAACCGTAGGCAATTTTGACAACCAGGCGCAAATTAGCCTCAATCATGCGATTACGTGCTACTTTATCCCCTTGATGTGCACGTCGCGTATAGTTAATCTCTTCTTCCGCTGTCAAAAGTTTATAAGAACCAATTTCCTTTAAATAAAGATGGGTAGCATCGAAATTCCCTTTAGCAGAATCTTCTATGTTGATTTTTTTTTGCACCTTTTCTAAATTATCATCAGAGTCTTCTAAGCCATTAAATACATTGCTTTTTTCGAGAGCATCGCCCATACTAATAAAACCTCATCATCTTATAGGAAATAGCTAATTGTTAGACATTCTTAATAATTAGTTACAACAATTAATCAATTTCCTTACCCTTTAAGGTGCAGCAATCAACAATTTTTGTCCTGGGTAAAGTGTATAAGGACTACTAATACCATTCCATTCAGACAATTCATAAGCGTTTACCCCATACTTTGCTGCAATATTTCTCAAAGTATCCCCTCGTTTAACTAAATAATAACCGCTAGACAACTGCCCTTGGAAAGTTGTATTTTGTGTATTTGTACTAGAAACTTGTAGGCGTTGCCCTACTGACAAAGTGTAAGGGGGTTGTAAATGATTCCAATGAATGACTTGGCTCACAGCATCACCATAGCGTTTAGCAATACTATACAAAGTTTCACCAGGAGCTACCGTGTGATAATTTGACTTCTGACGAGCAGAAATAGCTTGCTGACCTGTCGAAAAGTTTTTAGCACGTCCTAAACGAACACCAGAAGGGGGATAAACTCGCACCTGTTGTCCTACAGACATAGGATAAGGAGGAAAAAATTCATTCCATGCCGCTATTTTAGAAACACTATAACCATAGTTTCTAGCAATACTATACAAAGTCTCACCTCGAACAACTGTGTGATAACCTGTATTATGTTGAGTAGCCGCTTGAGTTTTGTAACTTGGTGTACTCAAACTTCCGTGACGAGAAGGAGCAACTCGCAAACTTTGCCCCACTGATAAATTATAAGGAGGAGATAAATTATTCCATGCCGCTATTTCAGAAACACTATAACCATAACGCCTAGAAAAACTATATAAAGTGTCACCCTTAGCAACCGTATAATAAGCAGAACCACTGCTAGACGATTGAGTAGTCCGTATTTGACGAGATGAAGTGCTTGACCAAGGTACCACTCGCAAACGTCGTCCGCGTAACAAAGTATAAGGGGGTTCTAAACCATTCCAATAAGCAATTTCATCAACCGAGTAACCATAAAGCTGCGCAATCTTGGAAATGTTATCACCACGTTGTACGGTATGAGAAGTACTGCCCTTCTTGACTTTTGAAGGAATACTGCCCTTTTTGACTGGAATGCGGGCTTGTTCCGTTTTATGACTTGAAGTCAGATACAAGCGTTGTCCAACTTCCAATCGATAAGGGGATGAAATTTGATTCAAACGGGCTATTTGACGATAATTTTTACCATAGCGTTTAGCAATAGCATATAAAGTTTCTCCCCGTTTTATAATATGGTACTGGCGTTTTTTGCTAGATCGACTGCTACTGGTCGGAGGATAAAACTTTTTAGGTTGTTGTTTTTTCAATACTCGGGGTTGAACCGGTGTCTGGAGAGATACCGGTAAGCTAGTGCTACTGTTTTCATTATAATCATTAGTACCGTAAGCATAAATTTGTATGGATTGTCCCTGGTAAATAGTATAAGGTGCCGAAATACCATTTAAAGCAGCTACCGTTTTATAATCAAGACCATAGAAATTAGCAATGCTTGAAAGGGTTTCACCCCGCTGAACCGTATGAAATAGCTCATTATAGGAATCAGTAGAATCAAAAGGCCCTGTAGCACACCCTTGAAGTAGCATAATAACTAGGGTGGCTAAGATTGAGCCTAATTTAACGAATGAAATGGATTTGTTCATGACAGTTTTCAGTTATCAGTTATCAGTTATCAATGCGTCCATAGTAACTTTCGTTATCGCCCTAAGTTAACTTAATAGCATTGGTCTGTAAGTACAAGCCTTTAGTGACGGATGGCCTTGCAAACTGGATTCGAGGTGAGACAGAAAATTTCATTTTAATTTTCACCCTTGCCTGAATCAGAATTTTACAATTCACAGAATAAAACCTAAAATTAAGTAATACGTTTTTTAACATTTATTTAAAGAGTGCGGATTTAATAAAACCTCGAAAACTAAACCTGACAGGTTTTAAAAACCTATCAGGTTTGACAGCTCAAGTTTTAGATTTATTAAATCCTGAATTTTAATTATTAATTAGTGTGGAACCACTGTCAATTTTTGCCCAGGATAAACACTGTAAGGACTACCAATACCATTCCAATTCGCTAAATCAGTAAGGGATAATCCATGCTTTTTTGCAATACCCTCTAAATTTTCTCCCGGTTTGACAATATGGTGATTGGAACGTGCTCCAACCGGGCGAAGGTAACGACTATCCTGTGTCAATCCAGGCATCTTCATCTGAGTCGTTGGGGGAGCCACCCTTAATTGTTGTCCAGGTGATAAAGAAGGATAAGGTTTTTGTAAACCATTCCATAAGGCTATTTCAGCAACACTATGACCATAACGTCGAGAGACACTATATAACGTATCCCCAGGCACCACACTGTGATAACCGGAATCACTCCCCTCAGACGGCATATCAAAAGAGGGTTTGAAACTCGGAGATGAAGGTGTAGAAATAACATCACCCGCCTTGGGTGGACTAACCCGCAAGTTTTGTCCCTGTGACAAAGAAGGATAAGGTTTTTGTAAACCATTCCATAAAGCGATTTCAGCAACACTACAACCATAGTGTCGGGAAAGACTATATAAAGTATCTCCAGGCGCTATCGTGTGATAACCAGCATCATCACTACCTTCAGGAAGGTTAGAATAAGGCTTGACCGTTGGAAGACTGGGTGTCGATGATGGATAAGATGGCGTAGGAACGACACCCTCCCGTGGACTGATTCGCAATTTTTGGTCCAGTGACAAAGAATAAGGTTTTTGTAAACCATTCCATAAAGCTATCTCAGCAACACTATAATTATAGTGTTTAGCAATCTTATATAAAGTATCACCCTGTAGCACGATGTGATAATTTTGATCATCTGAAAGAACCGTTTGTGGTTTAGTTGCCTGTGGAAGACTGACCGGTGCCTGTGGAAGACTAACCGGTGGGCTGGATATCACCCCTCCTTTGGGTGGTGAAAGTACCAACACTTGCCCAGGACTCAAACTATAAGGTGGCTCAATCTTGTTCCAAGCCGCTACATCCTTAAAATTATGCCCATATTGTGTCGCAATGGCATAGAGCCCTTCGCCCGATTGCACCGTGTGTGTACCTTCGGCATTCACAGGTGCTGGAATTGGACTAGGTGCTTGTGGTGTTGGAGTTACCACTGGTACCCCATAATCAGGTTGAGGTCCCGTTGGAACACCTTCCCCAGGACCATCAACTCGTAAACGTTGACCCGGCGAAAGTGCATAAGGGGGGAAAATACCATTCCAGTGAGCAATATCTTTATAATTGCGACCATAAAGTTGGGAAATAGCAAATAAAGATTCACCACGCTCAACTGTATGATATGTCGCCGTGTCAATGCCAGGTGAAACCGCCTGCTTCGGTGCAGCTGAAAGCGACTGCGGCTGTTCAACTGGAACAGAAGGACAACCACTCAGTAACATAACCACTACCAAACTGAGAGCCGCTCCATACAACTTTAATGAAGTGAAAGACCAATACATTATAATTAAACTCCTTAATCTGAAAAATGAAAAAAGAATTAAAAATTATAATTGATGTACTGAAAAAAAGCAAATAAGCACTCGGAAATTTTAGGATGTTTATATTAGGGCAACCACATTATGGATTATCCCTACAATTTCCCCAATGTACAATTTCCCCTATTTCCAATAACTAAAACTGATACTCAAACAATAAAGCTGTCCCCGGCATTTGCAAATATTCCAACGCCGTTTCAGTCACCATTTCAGTACGACTTTTTTCTTTATGATTTTTAAATACCCAGTCATTTAGCAATAAGGATAAATTTAACGATAAACCATAATAAAAATTACGATCCCGATGTTGTGTACCTGTACCATCGGTAGGTTGGTAACCCCGGGTACCATAACCGACGGCTAATTCTAAATAACGCAAAAAGGGCAGCTGACGGAATAGGGGCACACCACTTGC
The DNA here is from genome assembly GCA_003645255.1 of Gammaproteobacteria bacterium. Lineage (GTDB taxonomy): Bacteria > Pseudomonadota > Gammaproteobacteria > Beggiatoales > Beggiatoaceae > QNES01. The sequence goes on along the minus strand of QNES01000065.1, from coordinate 12,753 downwards.
CTTAGTAATCAATAAATACGTTTGCCCCGAATAATCCGCCAAGGGATCATAATCATTCAACCTTTTCGCATCATCAGATGGCCAATACTGCAAACGAATATCAAACAAATCATCCCATTGCGGATAACTATCCAGCAAAACACCTACGCCAATACCGGATAAATTCATTATCATATCTTCCGTACTAAATCCATATTTTTCAGTAAAACCATCCATGATTTCAACCCCCACCGACAGGGCAGCAGAAGTCACACCTGCCAACTGTGCCGCCTTACGACGGCTATGCCCCGCCCATTCAAAACCACCTCTTAACAAACGGGTGCTAACATAAAAAGAATAGGCATGTCCAAATTTATCAGCTCCCCCATTCGGAGTATCCGCCCCAAACCAATCTTCATGCCTTACTTGAAACTCAGACGAACTATCCTCCCACCAAGCAGTTGCGCCATAGAGTGTCGTACCCAAAACGACACTTGAAATTAATAAACCTGTGCGAAAATTTTTAGAATATGGCTCCATAACACTATCATTTATGTTAACAGTGTCAGCATTAACCTCAAAAAAACAACATAATACACATATAGAAAGCAATGTTATTTTACCGAATTTATTTAACATTTTTTAAAAATCATCTGGTTGCTTCTGGAAAATCAAAAACAGAGCCGTCTTGTCCACAGGCGTTAATTCCCGATAAACTCCCGGTATTTTAACCTGGCACCAATTAATCTAAAAGTTTTTTTAAGTTAATAGCTGCATTGAAATCTCGGTCAAGTGATTGACCACAAGCTTCGCAATGGTAAACCAGTTCTGAAAGCCTGTTCTTTTTTGTTACCACAGTTTGAACAAAGTTTGGAAGAAGGAAACCATCTGTCAGCAATCAATAAATAATTACCTTTGTATTGAGACTTATACTCAAGCTGCCTTCTAAACTCATAGAATCCCAAGTCTGCTATGGCACGAGAGAGCTGACTGTTTTTTAACATGCCAGACACATTCAAATTTTCAATCACAATTCCACCAAAATTCTCTGTCAAATAATGGGTAATTTTATGAAGTGAATCTTGCCTGATATTTGTGATTTTAGCATGTACCAATGCTATCTTTTGCCTGAGTTTTTGCCCGTTATTTGATACTTTTTCCCTGCGAGATAATGAACGTTGCAGACGTTTAAGTTTTTTTAGAAACTTCTTTAAAGGTTTTGGTGCTTCAAAAGCTTCCCCGTTTGACAAGGTGGCAAGTGCCTTAATACCTAGATCAACACCGACACTTGCTTGGCTCTCGCAAGTTTTGGGTGAGTGTTCTAATTGAATATTAAGACTAACAAACCACTTATTTGCTACACGCGAAATTGTTGCACTTATTACCTTTCCAGAGAAACGCAATGCTTCTCGCATCTTTACCCAACCAAGTTTGGGAAGCTTAATGCGTATTCCATCAAGCTTAATGTGGTCATTTTTTTCCTTTGACTCTGAGGTTTTAACCAGAATGGTTCCTGTTGCCGTTTGCTCTGCTGGCACTGGTAATTTTCCCTCATCAAACCAGCGCCATGCGGTTTTGTATGAGATACCTTGTGATTTTGCCCATGAACTTAATTTCATCTGGGACTATTATACACAAAAGGGAATATTTGTCAATAAAATCTGTAACTGTTTTCAAGCTCTTTTCAAGCTAAGAAATTCGATTTTTCAAAAACTCGGATTTCTTAAACCTTATATATTCAGAGTTTTGCAAGAACCTCATTATAAAAATTAATCAAAAAAAAACCAAGTTTCATGAAGAAACTTGGTTTATCAAAATAGTCACGACGTATCGCGTCAGTCAGATGATGATGTTCCAACACCTATCGGGAATGTGAATAGCCACGCTGGAGCAGTGGAAACTAATTATTACCCCAACAATTATTTCTATCTGAGTTACCTGGAGGTGAACTAGCGTTATCTGTGGATGTTTTATTATTCAATGAATCCAAACTCAATGTATGACACTCGGTATCGTCTATATCTTGCTGACCCCGAGCCGTTGCGGTAAGACGAAAACTTGTCAGAATACTGCCACCTGGACGAAATCCAATACTCAGCTTATAATGTCCATCAGGCGAAAGTGCCTGACTATTTTCTATTACGCAAAATGTTCGACAACGTATTGTTTTATTAGCGACAGCATTACCAAGATTTGCAGCATATTTCCTGTATTCTGTATAATGTATTGTCTGAGCCTGAGCCAATCCCAACAATGCTATCTTTGCATCAGAACGACGCGATTTAATAAGAAATTTATTGTAAGAAGGTATAGCAATTGCCGCAAGAATGCTCATGATTACTACGGTAATCATCAATTCTATCAGTGTAAAACCTAAAACACTTTTTTTCATATTTTTTCCTTATTTTAGCCTAAAGACCTGTCAGGTTTCTAAAACCTAACAGGTTTGGTAGCTTTCACAAAATTTACTTTTGAAGCCAGAAAACTCGACTTTTAGGCAAGTCATACAGTTTATCAACTTTATGTATACCACCCCCACTTCCAACTACTAGCGAGATACCCTTCTCTTGAAATACAGGTAAAACCTGCGAAGGTATGCCTTCACCCAGATTATCCTTTCGGTCGGTCTTCTCTTTGACTTCATCATCATCGGATAAGTCATTGCTTTTGTCATAATTGGAAGCTGCGCCACCATTCAAGATATTCAACGCATATATTCTACCTTCCCCTTGAGGGGTACTACAAGCACACGGTCCCCTTATGTCTCCTTTAGCTAAATAGCCAGCCAAATCATGTTTATCCACAACAATCGTATGAGCGTTACTAGGATTGCCAGGCGGTATATGACAAATCGTTATTTTATCTTGTGAACCCTGCCCTTGGCCACGATCTTCATTTGTAGATTCAACTGGCACAAACGTGGTAAAAAAAGCAGTACCATCTAAAACAACAGGGCTTGATAAACCTTTCTCTCCAGATTCTTCAAGATCAATGTACCACCCATACTTATCCTTGAGTCTTTCCTCAGCAACCTTTATTTGCTCTGCACTACCTTCTTGGAGAATATTATTGGTCGCATTAAAAAGGTCCTTATGGCTCAAAGTAAAGAAATTGTGTATTGGCGATTCATCAGTTGAAGCATCCATTTGCGCATTGCCATCTCCTGAATCACTTAACATACCAGTAACCCGATCACGAAGCGCGTAAAAGCGATCCTGAATATAAGTCCCTAATGGCTCTGGTCGGTACCCACTGCTTATTAACACCATATCGTAATCTGGCTGGGCTGAATATTTTGGATCACTCAACATCACCACGTCCGGCGCGTAAAAAAAGCGGCGTTTATCCACTTGAGCAGAACTACTATCAGTACCCAATGAAGCTAAACGTCCACCAACACTACCACCTCTATTGTCGATACTTATGTCAGAAGCCAAATCAATGCGCCATACATTACCACCAGTATCACCCACATAAATACGATTTGTGAGATCATCACCAGTACTGTCTATCAATGCCAATTTAGAAGGAATACTATAATTCATACCAGTGAGTTCTAGATCGGCACCACTACCCACATTACTGACCCACCACAACAGTGTACCATCATCTGGGTCAACCATATAGATAGCATTAGAATATGTGACAGTTGAGGTAATTTGTGAATTATCCTGGGTATATGCCTCATAACCACCACCAAACAATAATACGGTCTTGTTTGTACCCGCAAAGGATACGTTAGTGGGTTGGGGCGTAGACCAAGTTTGCCCTAAGCTGCCATAAGGAAATTCTCCACCTCTAATGGTCCACATTAATTCTGGTTTATAATTAGCCGAATAATGACCACTACTATCAGGTGTCACATCCAGTGCATAGATATTTCTGCCACCACGACGCATACCAATAAATAACTTGATAGAATCAATGCTATCATCATCGCTGTTATTATCCTTAATAAGGAGGGAAAAATTTCCGTCAATACCATAAGTGTGATCAATATTACCAGCAGGGTTATCCATCAAAGTTTTCTGAATCAACAGCATTTCTTTGGGAATAAATACCCATTCTTCAGCACCTGTTTCAGCATTTAACGCACGAATTTCACCTCCATTAGTTGCAACGAATACTTTAGCAATGTAATTGTCACTCATACCCCCAGTCGTAATAGCAACTGGACTATTATGCAAAGAATCGAACAATAACCATTTACGTATGCCCGCAGCGGGAAGGCCATCTCTATAGCCGCGTATCCAGTTAATGACTGCATTCCGTTCAACAGCGGTGCTAACACCCAAGACTGATGGAGTCAGTTTAGAATTATTCGTTTTTACCTTAGTGAGTACATCATCCCCAGTGGCATTGGTATAAATATTACGACTTGCCGGATCTTGTACCATTTGTTGGAGTAATTTTGCACCGGCACCGCCTTCTTGGACTTTAGCACCGTCAGGATGACGGGTGATAAGACTTGTCCAACGACCAATGGCACTTGTAGAAACTTTACTATCGCTGTCAATCGCTAATTTGGGCGGAATATCGCCATCCATGATATCGCCTACTTCACAATCTCGGCTATTCCCACTCTCATCAATGCAAGTACCACAACTTGGACCATCGCAAAGACTATATTTCTTGATATTGCCAAGCCAAGATGCCTTATGCCCAGGCTCAAATAAAGAAATATAAAGATCATTATTATGGTACAACTGATTAAAAGCATTAATTGACAGTGAAGGTGCAGCAAACGAAGCACTGTTAATCACTACCTGGGACAAAATCTGCGTAAAGGCATTTTGCAAATCTTGCGCCGAATTCGCCTCAAAAAAAGCACCACCACCCACTTCAGCCCAATCTCTCAAATATTGAACAGCCTTTTCATTTTCAGTCGTTTTTCTACTATCCAACACCAAGAATCTATTATTGTCACTGTTTGTAATCCAGTTGCCTTGACCATCCAATATTTTCTGATGGTTGTTTTCCCTATACTGGCTTTCCTTAATCCAACTATAAGTATCGCCCAAGGCAAAACCAATAGTATAGGTGATAATATTTTGCTGTCCAGGCAAGTTTGAATCCAAATCGCTCTCATATAAATACCTGACCATATCTATCCCACACTTTTCCTTCTTTGAGTAGTCGCGACTATTATCAATGGTCTTAGCTTGACAATCTCCATTTACCAGTTCGATATCAGGTAATGCTTTAATCAGAGCTTGTGAAGCATTAGTAGTTGCCTGCCCATCAGTCAGGAATACAATGAAATTAGACTGACACATGGCACTTTTAGGTTTAATATACTTCGGATTATTACCCATAATCCTTTCCGTTACGCAAGCATCAGCATTCAGATCGATAGCACTACAACCCGTATTTCTGATAAGTACACCCGTATCTTGATCCCAACTGCCGGAATGGCTAACCCGATTTTTCTTCATCTGTTTAATATTATTAACAGATGGATTCCAAGCCGTACAGTTTCCAGAACTGTTGTATTTGATACACTCTCTATCTAGATCTAAACATCGCTTGGTATCAGGATCTTTATTAAGACATCCCCGAGTTTGCTGCCGACGATCTCTACCATGCGTGACTTCCTCCCCCATATAGTATTGCCCCGCTTCATAAATGGCATCGGTTAAGGGAGTGTAATCACTAATTGTCATCTCATTAATGACATCTTTAATACGAAAGCGTACCGTCATCGCTTCCTGACTACCTTCCATCTGGATACGCAAAATAGCCGCTTTTGATGGATCTTGATCATACGCCGCTGCACTGCGTAAGCCGCTTCCGCTAATAAAAAACGCCATATCATTAAAAACCTGCCATCCAGCTTGATTAACAATTTTTTGGACAATTGAACTCAGATCGGGAGTCGCATATTTCAGTCCAGCAATCCAAGGTGTTAATGGTGCATTCTGGGTATCTGGTTTCCAGTCCACAGCACTCGTCAAAGGGCGCGATGACAAATTAGCTGATTCTTCTTCAAATTTTTCCGCAGTTGGGCTATATTCTCCCCTAATTTTTAAGGCCAATTCAGCACCTGTTTTGTCTTTGAGACTATTATCTGATTTTTGAGCAGTAAAAACCAGTTCTGCCTTTAGGATAATTGTACCCCTTTTTATAGGTATCTTGGTAAAACGGAAGCCGATTACACGCTTAGTTGCTTGCCCATCTCTGGAAACAGTAGTCGTCATTTCCAAAGTGCGGCTTTTATTAAGTACTTCAGTACTGGCTACACCAACCTGCAAAGACATTTGTTCACTATCATCATCCCTATGACTAATTTGCTTTGAATAAGTTTCCTTAATACAAGTATTTTCAGGCACAGTATCCAAATCATATTCTACAAGTAAAACAGGTGCTTTATCAGGAAAATCATCATAAGCTCTGATATGACGCAAGGATTTATGGCCATTTTCAGAAATAATAAATGACATGCTATTTGCACCACACCAGCCAGGTCTATTGACAATTTCTTGCACAATGGGGATCAAATCCTGACTTGAATAAACTTCATTAGTTGTCCATGCACCAGCATTATTCCAGTTAACAAAGGCCGAAGTCAACGCTCTGTTAGATATATTTTTTTGAACTGATGTAAAAGCAAGTGAATCATCATGTGCCTCGCCGCTAATTCTTAACTTGGCAGAACCACTTTTATCTGCGCCACTATTAAAATCAATAAAAGCCTTCGTAACAGTTGCACCCCGTGGAATTTGAACATTTTGAAAGCGCAAACCAATCAATTGTTCTTCTTCATCTGTCGGAATCAACCAATCAACGGATAAAGTGGCGGCTTTGCTTGAACCATCTGAATATTCATAGACATAACGACTGCCAGTACCGCTTTCGTGTTCAAACAACAAAACGAGGGCATTATCATTTTGTGTCCAACTACCACGGTTAACTATCGTTTGTACCAGCGAACTGATATCCGGCGTACTGAGTAGCTCGTTCTTTGCTAGCACCGGTATAGCCCAAGAGACAGGAGCAGTTGTTTTATACCGGGTAGAAAGGTCATCAGTAATAGTACCCTCCCATGTACCACCTGAAAACGCAGACGCATTATCAGCATTTTGTGCATAAATATTCACGCTAACAGCATCATCGTTAGCTTTGCCACGGTCTTTAGAACGAATGAAATCAATCCTGGCATGGGTAATCGTCGCATTCTTTGGAATATCTAAGTTGCTAAAACGCAATCCAACTAGTGTTTTGCCTCTATATTTAGTATCAGTGCTTTTCTCACTGTTACCCAGGGTCATTGATTTATCTGTGACCACAGTACCGGCAGTCATCGCTCTAGAACCAGCCCCATCGCCTCTAAATTCATAAGCATCATTTCCGTCTGAGGAAATTTGCTGTTTCACAGTATTAGCTTCTTCAAAATTACCGGCGACATTAATACCATTATCATCTTCATAAGTAATACGCAGCAATGGACTTTGATAAGGATATGACTTGGTTTTTGCGGTATAAAATTCCCTGTATCCTTCAGTGCTAGTATCAGGATCTCGGACCAATCTGAACGCCATAGCATTACCTGATGCCCATCCCGTTCGGTCAACCATTCCTTGAACCATTTCCGTCAGACTGGGCGTGGTATAGCTTTCACCTGTCAGCCAATTTTCACCAATTTCCCACTTGACAGAAGTATCTATCTTTGGAGGGAAATTATCACTAATGTAACGACTTGATTCTTGAAAACTGCCAGGATTATCAAGATCTACAGCTTGAATCAGTACATCTAAGGATTTAATGGCATTACTATTATTATATTCTTTTCCCGAAAATACAATTTGTGCGTTTTTAATAGTCTTACCCTGCGGCACAGCGACGGCTGGAAAACGCAGTCCAACAAGGGTTTCTCCCCAAGTTGAGCCACCCAGATACAGTTGGTCTTTAGTGGTTGCATAAACCGTGCCAACAACTTGTCTTCTTCCTGCAACCAAAATTTCAAGCGCATCATCAGCTTCAGCCGTAATTCGCGACTCAACAGTCTTACCAGGTCTCATATCGGTACCTGTACTGTGGACCGCTTCCAATACCAGACTATTAGTAGTCACATTGTGACTCGTTAGACCTTCTTCAGCATCATCGGCTGATGATAAGATACGTGAAGCCGTTTGTATAAAAGCTGTATCGGAATCGCCAAATATGTTTCTAGCAGATTCGTCAATATAAGTTATAGGAAAAAGCACCGGCACGACGGCTGAATCGGGTTCATCAGGAGCAGGCGAATCATAGGGCGGTTGTCCAGAAAAAACCATAAACCCTACATTGACATTGTGCATATTATCCAAATACTTAAGTAAGGCTTCCTGCATGCGTTCCATGCGAGTGCCACCTACATCATTGCCCTCAATGTCAAAATCATGGAGCCCCATACTTCCAGAGCGATCAAGCACAAACAATATATTAGGCCTGTTATTTTCATCTTCTAAATCGACTTGTCCCCGATAAAGAGATATATCATCACCATATCCGGGAAAAGATATACCCACTAATACTGTAACCAGTATAGCGATCAAAAAGGTGTGAAATTTTTTCATAACCTTAAATCTTATTTTCAGTTGTCAGTTGTCAGTTAATAGCTGCTTTGCAGCATTGCTAATTTAAATTTTAGGTGTAGCCTGACGCACACCCATACGTAACTCTGTGTGAGATGGATTTTGCAAGTCACCGGCACTTTGACCTTTAGAACGCATTTCAAAATAAACATATTGTATCTTGGTATGACTGTGAGCTTGTCTACCCATGTTTCTTTTCTGTTTAAAGCGACCTTTGTAATTGACCCCCGTAATAGTTGTTTTGACTGAAATACCTCGTTCATGATCCATGACAATGTCGGGAACACTCGTCCCCGGTAAAACACCTTTCTGCATCAATTCTGCCAATTCGTCTGCTCTACTTGGATCTGTCAACAAAAGACGACTTTGTAAAAGCCCTATTTCAGCGACTTGAAGTGCAACATTCCTTTCCTTGCTGTTAGCAGCTAGTTTAGTCTCCAGCATAGTACTTTCCATCGAACTTAGCCCCAAAAGAGTTAATATCAGTAGAAAACTCATCGCAATGATTAGTACCGTACCGCGCTGATTATTTCTAGTGTGCAGAGGTAAATTAGTGATTTTCATGATTGACTCCTGTTTATAATTTCATTGAGCTAAAATGAACCGACAAATTCGGAAACGGCTTGAACTATCCCTTCAGCTTTGGACTCCAAATAAAGGGCATCCTGGAGTTCAAAGCTTTAGCTTTTTCATTTCTTACATTGTCGTACTGTTATTTCTTAACATCACAGTTGTTGTAAAAATGATGCGACGTCGATGATCAATCGGAGCACCATTGGAATTGTAGGTGAGGTTTGGATCTAGAACATAAGTTCCTGTGTCTTCCTCCTGGTCTAAACGTTCTTTTATTGTATTTACCAATAAGGTAATGCGTACACTGATTACATTGTTCCAATTATTATTAACTTGAGTGCTAGTTTGATATTGATTGATAGCACCATCACTATCTGTATCTACACCATAACGAATTTGCATATTTTCTACACCCTGAATAAGTTCCTCTACATTTTCACTATTAGTGTCTAAGGGATCATTAAACTTCAAAGAACTATTACTGGCATTTTTATCTTTATCCCTAAATAGAGAAAACCCATCATCTGTAGCAGCAACAAAATAACGATAGGTGACCAAACGACCCAATTGAGCACCATAAGACTGATTACCATTGCTATAAGTTCTGACTAAACTGGTTTTCAAAGTAACCTGATTACTCGTATCATCAATACTTTCAACTTCATATCTATCTGAACCACCACAATCTGATGCAATAACTTGGTCATTTGGAAATAACTCTCCACGATTGGTGAAGGTAAACACTTTCTGACCTGCTTGCAATGGACTGGCATTTAAGGGTGCAGGCGACTCATGCAAGACTGAAAAGGCTGCTTGCTCACTATCTATAAAACTAACTAAGATGACATCAGAAGGATAAAGGTCTGTAACAAGATTAGCACGAGAAATGTTATCTTGCCCTTGCAATGGCGTGATATTGGTCGGTACTGTGCCAGAGCAACCAAAATAACCACTCATCCGTAAATGCTTGTTCAAAAACTCCATCGCAAAACGAGCATTTTCCTGTACTTGCGTTTTATCCTGTTGAACATTGTAAGTCCGTTTAGTATTAATCATAATGGTTGCGACTCCTAACATCAGCACCAAACTGATAGTCATAGCAATCATCAGCTCAACTAGGCTGAAACCATATAGCTTTTTCATCGTATTCATATTTGCATTACCCACCTGATTGTTTTAGTTTCACTTGCAGAATCACGTTCTTCTTCGCGTAATCGCCAGGTAATTTCAACATAATAGGTCACCACCTGATTAGGAACCGTACCAATGACCTGTGCTGAAATCACACCGGTTCCCCCGGGAATGCTACTTTCTAAACGATCATACCAATTTCCTAGGTCATAATCACGCAACTGTGCTGGTGTACATAAGCTGGTATCACAGTTTTGATTGACGGTTGGTTTAACATTTGCAACGTAACCATACTGACAAGTATTTATCCCATTTCCACAAGGTATAGGCTCAACATTACTTTTAGCAAAATTCACATTAGCTCGTATTTGGTCCATAATCTCATACGCCAGCATATTAGATTGAGTTTGCACATAAGCAGTAAAAGTAAATGCCTGCCCTTGTGACTGCAAGAAGGCAACTCCTAGCATCCCAATAGATAAGACTAATAGCACAATCAGTATTTCTAGTATGGTAAAGCCGTGTATCAGTGGATATGCTTTATTTATTTTTGGATTCATTATTTTCACCACTCTAAAAATTATTGACATTGAAAATCATCATTATTTACCATAGCAACACGACCGGTTATTCGTATTTCAATCTGACGACCCTTTTCATTGGAGCGATCATCGCAAATATTAAACTGAACAGGGCTGGTTACTGCTAATGCGGCATTCCCACGATAACCAAGCGTTTTTGGTTTTAATGAACTATCAACTTGTGCAAGCGATATAGCCTCAAGCGATATAGCACTAAAATCATCATTTTGAAGTTTAATGGTTGTTGCGCCGCTAAATCTAACTTCATGAAGAATTTCAGTATCATTAAGGCCATTATCTAAGAGTCCATCGCCATCTTGATCAACCCATATTGTCCAACCTTCACCCCAGTTATCTACTGCGATTGCCGTTATATATATCAAACCATTTTGCGTAATGGCTTCACTTCTGGTAAAGTTAAAAGTGGAAATCAACTTATCTGTACGTGAGCTTAATTGGTTATTCCGCAAAAATTCATGTATACTAGGAACAGCCATTGTAACTAAAATGCCCACGATGACTAAAGTCACTAGCATTTCTAACAGGGTAAATCCTAATTCTATTTGTTCTTGTATTCTCATTTTTTTTATATACTTAATGGTTAATGAGTTACCTATTATCCTATCCAGAAATGGCATGGTTATTAACCAGGATAATAACTTAGATTAATAGTGAACTACCGATTCATTTATATTAACAAAGGTTAACAATAGCAGCTATCATTAGCAATTATCATTTATTCAATCACTTTATATATACAATACCTTCGCTAATTTAAAAATTTAGCCATTTTCAAAAAAAGACTGATTTTTATTTTTAGTAAAATCAATAAGTGACAAATTGATGGATGCTCGAAATTGACGGTTTTTAAAATTTGGCGAAGGTATTGATTAATTAAATATATTAATTCGGTATTTTTTAATTCATAAATAGTTATCAGTCACGCATAATTTATGCACCACTAAACAAGATGATTTAAAAACATAAATCACAAAAACCTTAAATAACCTTATGTTTATTTATCAATTTTTGACATTCATTAAGGTTTATTCTAATTATGGTTCAAGTTAATGTTATTGTCATCTTTGAATAAGATAAATGGTGATATTTTTCTGATTAATGGTAAGAAATAAGGATTAATAACTTCCATAACTTTAAAATCAAGGTATTCGTTACTTATTGAATTCTTATTCCTAAGTGCTTATATAGATATTGCTGAAAAAATAAATTCACAAGCGAACACTTCAGTTCGCATAAATCTATTTATAGACACGGAGCTTTATCCCAAAATGACTTTCCTAAACATCTATACTTAACTTGTTATCAATAAATTAATTAATACTGAAATTAACTTAGGAATAAAACTTTAATAACTTAACAAATATTACAACCCAAACCTGACAGGTTTTGAAAACCTGTCAGGTTTTTCGGGCTTATTAAAGTTTTATTCCTTAGGTAACTCGCCAAAAATAATATACCAGGGTAACCTTCAGTGTTCTACTTGACATACCTTTCAGTCAGGCGTATTATATTCACTGTTCCGACAATGTCGGTCGTTTTTGGACTTTTTTACCACGTTTTTCAAAACGTTGGGACTATCACAGAATAATAGTCAAACATAAAGTTCTAAAAACGTTTAGTGGTTAGCCAGGACATAACTATATTGTTAAAAATTAATAAGACAGTAGGGTATATTTTATGCTATTATCTACAGATGAATGTCAAATTAGCATTACAATTATTAGGTGTACATCGTAGAACATTGTCTCGTTATGTAAAAGAATGAAAAAGGTTAGCTAAAAAGCGATGCAAAGAGTAGAACGTCATATCATAGTCGATTCAGATGCTTTAAATGAATTAACATTCAAAGCAAAAAACCTCTATAACGTGGCTAATTATGATATTAGGCAGACGTT
>QNES01000064.1 GCA_003645255.1 Gammaproteobacteria bacterium | reverse complement strand
TCAAATAATTGGGTTCAGAGTAATATTAATTTATGTAGTGAACCATTTATCACCAATTAGATTAGGTATAGATATTGATTGATAGTTTTTTGGGTTATTTCTCTAAATTATTAATTTTACTCTGACCCCAATTATTCTGGGCGAATGGCTTCAAATTGTTCGCGGTTAATATCGCTGGTATAGGTTTTTCTCATGTTAAATTCTCCTGTTAAATTTTTAAGTTTATTTCTACGTTTATTTTAACACACTAAAAAGTTCTTGAACAGGTTCTAACAAAGCACCATTAAAAAAACCACTATCAGCCCTCGGCAAACACCTTCCAAATCCGTTTAGGAAGGCGATAAAAACATTAAATTTGCCAAGATGAACCAGTCCGGCGTTTCCCATTAAATTTTTAGCGGTAAACTTCACTTTAAATCTCTTCATCTTTTAGGTTCCTATTTTAGCGGAATGATTTGTTTAAATTTATTTATTTTCAATAATATGTGGTCAATTTTATTTTTCAACGGCCATTTTTAGGTAACTTATTGATTTTTCAGGTTTTATTTTTCAGGTTATATTAAGTCTATGAAATATATGAATTAATTATTTCCGGACAAGTCTAGTGAAAACTATTATAAAATAAAGGGCATCGAAGTGGGTGCGGTTGATTTTATCACTAAACCTATCGTGCCTGAGATATTGCAGGGCAAAGTACGCGTTTTTCTGGAACTTTATGAACAGAAAAAACAATTGGAGGAGCAAAATCAAGCATTGCTTTCTGCTATTTCTGAACGCCAACAAGCAGAAAATGAATTAAAACAACATCAAGAACATTTGGAAAAATGGGTGGAAGAACGCACTGCTAAAATGCAATTTGCTTAAAGGACATATAGCCTCGGTCCCAATGTAAGTTATACCGGCAACCCACATTTTAATTAATGCTTCCCGATCGTTGAAATTTGCCACCGTGACTAAAAATTCCACTGGCAGCATTCGATTTAGTTCAAAACACAGATGTAGCTTTAACGATACAATTCAGCGAACACCTTGTTTTGTTTTACAAAAATATATAAACATAGGGGCTGATCTGCGTATCAGCCCTTAAAATGTAAAAAAATAATGACACCGATATGGCAACCCACCGCCCATTTAGAAACTTTGCGGAAACGGGCGCGTTTATATAACAATATTCGTCAATTTTTTGCGGATCGCCAGGTGCTAGAAGTAGAAACACCTATTCTTTCTAGTGGCTGTGTACCTGATCCACATATTGAGCCTTTTTGGACAGATTATCATGGTCCCAATCATAAGCGTTTGTTTTTACACACCTCACCAGAATTAGCCATGAAACGGCTATTAGCGGCGGATAGTGGTGCCATTTTTCAAATCACTAAAGTTTTTCGTGATGGTGAAGCGGGGCGATGGCATAATCCAGAATTTAGTTTATTAGAATGGTATCGCCCTGGTTTTAAGCAAGCAGATTTAATTCAGGAAGTTGAGCAATTATTACATCAAATCTTAGATTCGCCACCAGCTGAACGTTTAAGTTATTGCGCCGTGTTTGAACAGCAAACCGGTTTACATCCTTTGCACAGTTCCCTATTATCCTTACAAAACTATGCCAGTCAATTTGGTGTAGCAAAAGTACATCACTTAGATCGTGATACCTGTTTACAACTCATCTTTTCTCACCAGATTGAAACCCATTTAGGGCAAAACTGCCCTAGCATTATAATGGATTATCCAGCCAGCCAAGCCGCTTTAGCGCGAAAACGGGTGGATAATCCACAACTGGCAGAACGCTTTGAGGTGTATATACAAGGTATTGAATTAGCCAATGGTTTTTACGAATTAACCGATCCGGTTGAGCAACAGCAACGCTTTAAGCAAGATTTAGCGAAAAGAAAAGCCCTCAATTTGCCCACTTATCCATTAGATGAACGTTTTTTAAGTGCCTTAGAGGCGGGATTACCTGATTGTGCTGGCATCGCACTCGGCTTAGATCGCTTATTAATGTTAATAACGGGGGCAGCTCATATTGACGAAGTGCTTACTTTTCCGATAAACTATATATGATGAACATAGGTGTTCTGGATAATCATGAAAGTCCCTCTATAAGGTGCATTACACGATCCAAAGATGATTCTCAATGTCGAAAATTAGGATCAAAAATATCATTAATAATCAGTGCTTTAGCAGAAAACAAAAATGTTAAAAGACTTTTGCGTACCTACTTAAATAGTGCTTGATTAGTGCAGGATAGTGGGAATTTCCAAACAGCCTAATAGGGGCAAACTAATAATCGCCTCTAACCCACCACCAACACGATGACGCAAAATAATATCTCCCCCATGAGCGCGAGCAATATTTCTTGCGATACTCAATCCCAAGCCCGTGCCACCTGTCGCACGATTGCGAGATTTTTCTAAACGATAAAAGGGCTCAAAAACGCTTTCTAAAGCTGCTTCTGGAATGCCCTGCCCTTCATCTGAAACAATCATAAGTAATTGATTTTCCTGTTTTTTAAGGCTAATTGTCACTCGTTGACCGTATTTATGTGCATTATCGATAAGATTGACAAGGCAACGTTTGAGAGATTGGGGATGAGTAGATAACGGCGGAGGCGTATATTCATGAGCAATTGTCACGGGTAATCCCATTTCTTCATAATCTGCTTGCAGACTTTCTAATAAAGCACGAATGTCTAAAGGTTGAACGGGTTCGATAATTTCTAATCCCCGCATAAAGTCTAAAGTCGCTGCCGTCATGGATTGCATCTCATCCAAATCTCTGATAAAGTTATCGCGGCATTTTTGTTCTTCTAATTGTTCTACTCGTAAACGTAAACGTGTGAGGGGTGTTTTTAAATCATGGGAAATGGCGGTGAGAATACGGGCGCGATCTTCTAAATAACGGGTGAGTCGCGTTTGCATGAGATTAAAAGCGTGAGCGGCGCGACGTACTTCTGTCGGACCATTTTCAGAAAGTGGGGGATGATGAATGTCGCGTCCTAAATGTTCTGCGGCATCTGCCAAAATGGCTAAAGGACGAGTGAGCCAGCGCACTGTCATTATAGATAAACTCAGCACCGTGATCAATAAGATAGCCAAAATGAGCAATAATCGCCAAGGTGTCGTTATGGCTTCCTGAGGATGAAGGTGTTCAAAACTAACCCAATGACCATCCTGCAATTGTATTTTAGCATAAAACGGAGGATGCCAGCGTGCTTTGAAAAAATTACCTATCAAACTGTGAGTGTGTGGTGGATTAGTCTCAACAATACATAAAGGCTGATCATTTCCTAAGTGGCGGTGCAGACTCATCACAATGGATGCAAAAACAGGTGAATAGGTTTTTCCTTCTAAACACTCAATATTTGAGTTCAAAAAAACCCGTAAACGCAAAGTATTGAGTACGGTAAGTAGTGGTTCCCGTTTTTGATGTGGCAAAGAATCCAACATTTTGACCGTTTCAGTCATACGCAAAATTAACTGTTTTTCTTGGAGTTTAAATTTTTGTCTGTGCCGATCTTTGAACAAAATAAAAATACTTAACACTTGTGCTAACAACAAACCGGTCAATAGCACTAAAACTAAACGACCAAATAAGGAAGCGGGTAAGAGGCGCATTATTAATGGTTAATGGTTAATGGTTAATAAATATGGTTATTTGTTAATGAATCATTAGAGTCTTTCTGCACTTCGGTAGCCAAAACATAACCTGCCCCTCGCGCCGTTTTTATGATAGTCGGATTTTTAGCATTTTCCCCTAAATGACGGCGCAGCCTGCCTACTAATACATCAATACTTCGATCAAAAACTAAAGCTTCCCGCCCTTGACTTAATTCTAATAATTGATCCCGCGTTAACACCCGTTTTGGATGTTTCAAAAAGACACGCAATAAACGAAACTCGCCTGCACTCAATGGAATCACAACCCCTGCTGGTGAGACTAAATGACGTGTCACCAAATCTAGCGTCCAATCAGCAAAAATTAATCGCGATTTCGTTTCGACTTCTATTTCATCTTGACCAGGTAAAGTACGAGTACGACGTAATATCACTTTAACTCGCGCCAGCAATTCGCGTGGATTAAAAGGTTTAGGTAGATAATCATCGGCACCCATTTCTAAACCAATGATGCGATCCGTTTCTTCTCCCAATGCGCTAACTATAATAATAGGAATATTGAAACGGGCGCGTAAATTGCGACAAAGTTCTAACCCATCTTCACCAGGCAACATCAAATCTAATATCACCAAATCTATTTTTTTTTCATCAAATGTTCGCCATAAGGCTTTACCATTGCTCACGGCGGTTGCTCGGAAGCCATTTTTTTCTAAATAATCCTGTAATAAGCGGCATATTTCTAAATCATCGTCAACTATAAGGATGTGATCAAGTCGGTTTTTCATAATAATAAGGTTAAATGATTTCGGATAGTGCTGAAAAAGTTGTGTCCAAAAAATCTGTCAGGTTTATACCACTTTAAAAAAATTGTAAGCAAATGTAAACAATCGGTCATAAGACACATTTTATGACAAAAAAGTCTTTTTGAAACATAAACCATTTACAAAGTTTTGGTTTAATGTACCCATTGTTAAATTTATTGTTGGCAATTTCAAATTAATCAAATTAACTTGGTTAATTTTTCTATCAGGAGTATTTATTATGAAAAAGATTGTTGTATTATCATCTGCGATTGCGTTGAGTCTTGCGGCTAACGTTACGATGGCTCGATATGGTGGTGGCGGAAACCAGCAAGGTGGCTGGGGTAATGGACAAAGTGCTATGGATGGAAATCAAGCTCAAATGCGCCCTGATCGGATACAAGCTCGAATAGATCGGCTAATGGAACGCTTTGATGTCAATCAAGATGAACAGATCACACTTGATGAAGTCCAATTGGTGCGTACTGCTCACTTTGATGAAATGGATGTTGATGGAAATGGCTTAGTCAATTTTGCGGAGTTGGAAAGTTTTAGGACCCAAGAACAGTATCAAAACGGTGCTATAGCAAACCGACGTGGCAATGGGCAAGGAATGGGTGGTTGTCTTGGTAATGGTTTTGGTAATCAGCTTGAACGTTTGGATAACTATGGGGATGGGCAAATTTCTATCAGCGAATTTACCGCAAACGTGCCTCTGTTCGATAGATTTGATGCTGATGAAAACGGTATCGTGACTATGGAAGAGTTAAACCAATGACGTGATCGTCACTAGAAAGCTGAAAAGAAGTTTCGTTCCCATCTTTAAAAACCTGCCAGGTCTTGAAGACCTGGCAGGTTTACGCCTGGATTTTTCAGGTACAGAAATAGCCTTTTTTGAAAAAAGGGTATTTTGGAAACCTACGCCCCTCCTTCTATCGTTCCCAAATTCCATTAGGTACAGAAATTTTAAAAAAAAAAGGGTATTTCTTTTATATCATCAAAAGTTAGTAGCTCCTATAATTTTGTTATACTACTAACGGGTAATTTTTGGACTTTTTTTTAACGGTTGGTGGGCAAAAAAAAGACTTTAGGAGCCCTACATAACTACACTTATATAATTTAAGTCATTGATAATTATATTAAATAATCATTAACAATTAACCATTAACAATTAACCATTACTATAAATCTTGGTTTGAAAACGAAACCATTCTGAAATCTAAAGGAAACTTGTTATGAAACACAAAATCTTAGGTATTTTCACCACCGTCGTTTTAGCCCTATCTACTTGGATAGGCAGTTATAGTTTTGCACAGGCACAAATTGCTACCGTACCCAGTGTTCAAGGAATGGGAGTTTGTGAACAACAAGGAAGAATGGACACTTGTGGGCGGGGCGGGCATCATGGCAACCGTCATCATGGCAGCAATAATGGCAACTGCAATGGCAACAACTGCAATGGCAACCGTAATGGCAACCGCAATGGCAGCAATAATGGCAATGGCAACCGCAATGGCAATAATGGCAATGGCAATAATGGCAATGGCAATAATGACAATGGTAGCAACAATGGTAGCAATAATGGCAACTGCAATGGCAGTAACAATGGCAACTGCAAAAACAATTAATCTTCAGGTGTTCAAGATTTAGCTTGGTTCAGTCAAACTAAAGTTTGGATTTCTTTTAATTAATCAAATCTCGGTTTGAAAACGAAACCATTATAAAACCTAAAGAGAACTTGTTATGAGACACAAAATTATTGGTATTTTCGCCACTGTCGTTTTGGTCCTATTCGCTTGGATAGGCAGTAATAGTTTCGCGCAATCAGAGGCACAAAATGCCACTATATCCAGTGATCAAGGAACGGGCTCATGTGGACAGGGCAGAGGAATGGGGCAGGGCAGGGGAAAGCATTTTGGGCAAAACAGCCCTGATAATCAAATACCAATAGCAGATGATGGCCGTCAATTTGTAGAAATGCCTGAAACGGCAAAAAAAATCATGCGTCAAAAGATGTTAAACAATCTCATCGCTTTGAATCAGATTCTGGGTTTGCTCGCAGATGGCAAGCTAAAGGATGCTGCTGGAATTGCCGAAACTCAAATAGGTAATTGGAGAATCGGTGGTGGTACGGGTATGGGACCAGGTAAATTTATGCCAATTGGAATGCGACAGATTGCTATGACTATGCACAAATCGGTAGATGAATTTGCGCAAATGGCTAGAACAGGTGAAACGACAAAGGCTTATGCCGCCTTGCAAAATATCACTGCTATTTGTGTGGCTTGTCACGCTTCTTATCGCACACAGTAGTTTTACGGATTTTAGTTCTGACAGGTTTTGGATAGTTCGACTGAAGTAAGCCTGTCAGATTTGTTTTAATCCACCCAATACACTACGGGCATCGGGAAAACGCTTGTAGAATCTTTCTAACAAAATCGTTTACTTTAAAAAACAAAGCTTTAGCTTTGGGAATGTTTCAGGATGGATAGTAGAAAGTTTACATTTTTCGATTGATTATGTTATGATATTGATTCATTCATTAATATATTTTATATTGTTAATGATGTTATCAGTTGTTTATTTATTCACAAGAAATAAAATTATGATAGAAGAAAAGAATAAACTAAGCAATAAACAGGAAGAATTTAATAGTGCTATGGATAAATATAATACTAATAAGATATATCAATATGTCTATAAATTCGTATCTATATTAAATGTATCTATACAAATTATACTTTTTGTTTTGCTTTTTCAATTAAGCATGAATTGGTATTGGTATATGATAAGTTTTATGGTGGCTTATTTTATAACTGATTTTATAAATGGTTTAGTTCATATGTATATGGATAATAATGATAATTATAACTCCATATTTGGACCATTTATTGCGAGTTTTCATTTACATCATAAACAAACTAAATATAAAAATAATCGTATTTTAGTGATTTATTTTAATGAATCAGGTTCCAAATTTTGGTTAGTTCCTTATTTATTATTTACTTTATGTTTATATTATCTACATATCAATCCTATTGTTTTGATTACACTCATTTATATTGGAATTTTATCTTCAATAGCTGAAGTATCTCATTACTTATGTCATAATTCTCATTCCAAAATCATTTTATTTTTACAAAAAAGTGGTATTTTATTATCAAAAAAATATCACTCTAATCATCATAAAAAAGAAAATGAGCAATATGCTTTTTTAAATGGAATGAGTGATTATTTTATTAATTTTATTGCAAATAAATATTATAACGGTTATAAGAATGGTACTGATAAAGATTTCAAGTATTATAATGGCGTAAATACGGCGAATAGATAAACAGGTAAATGCCCCCATTGAGTAAGCCCATGTTTTTTCAGTATATTGATACTGGCATTATTGAGAACAATTAAAATATTGTATTTGAATTCAACCTCAAAGTGCCTAAATGGGTATATTATTTTTGGGGAGTTACCGTTTTAACCGTTGAATTCAGTTTAGGATAATCAGTATTTCCCAAATCTTTAACACTGACTCCTAATTCAGCTAATAATTCCTGTTTTTGTTTTTCCATAATTTTTATATCTGCTATGGTATAAGTTTGTGCTCTCAAAAGTAAGCCAATAACAAAGAATAAGCTGCCTAATAATTCAATCATTGCAGAAGTCAGTAGTAACAGACGATACTTTACCAACTGCGGGGTCGTGTCAAAAATCGTTCCCATACCAATAAAAAGTGGATGCATATAGGAATCTGGATTGATACCGGCTAGATTCATTTGACTTAACTCTTTAATCATAGCATTTTTATGTTTCAGTGCTGATAGGTAAGAAGCATGATGAGTGAGCGTCGTTTGGTAGGTTGTCATTTGTGATTGAATACGTTGTATTTGGGGGCAATATTTTTTTTGATACCATGAGTTGCCAGGACAGACACCGTTTAGTTGTGATTGGACACTTTTACCTGTACGGTGTCCCAAACTGTTAAGCGCAGGAGAAGCCCATAATTTATCCAATTGTGTTTGTAATTGTTCTTGTTTTGACTGTGCTTGAGTCACTTGTGCCGAATCAGCATATTGGGAGAGTCGTTTAATTTCAGCGATAGCATCATCAACTGTAGCTTGAGTCGCTTGTACTTGGAGACTCCGTTGAAAGGCTTGATTTTCATAGTTTTGTGTGACAACTAGCGTGAACCCCCAGCCTGCAGCCCAGGAAATCAGAGATAAAATGAAATAGAATGCTAAAGAAAAAAAACCTGCAAAAATTAAAGTACTTGCAGCTTCTTTAATTAAAAAGGCACCTAAAATGAGACATATCACTTTAGATACGTCTAATCCTATACCAATCGCACCATAACTATATTTATATAGTGAAGAATCACCGGCTAAACTGGTATAGAGTTGGAAATTTAAAAAAATGCCCAATAGAATAAAAAATAATCCCATACCAATGAGTGATATTCGTAAGCCTTTGCTCATAAGTCACCGCCCTTTTTTTCAGTTATCAGTCGGATTTTACGTAACTATACTAATGTTGATCAGTGTAGAAATCCGATTTTTGAAAAAAATCTGATTTCTTTATTCTTGAATGGCAACTCGATGGATTGCCCCCACAATATCAAAATGTAGAGGCAATTCTGCTCCAATCAGAAAGCTGAGTTGTTTATGATTTTACTTGACTTACATCCGATTCTGATAAGCCCGATAAAGCCTCATCACTTTTTTGACATAACCTCTTGTTTCACGATAGGGCGGAATTTTATTGCCATAGCGTTTGACCGCATTTTCTCCCGCATTATAGGCTGCTAACACTAGCTTTAAGTCATTGTTAAACAAGCCTAATAAATAGCGTAAATAACGAGCACCACCATAAACATTAGCGGTAGCATTGGTTCTATCTTTCACTCCAAAGCGTCTCGCTGTTGCGGGCATTAATTGCATTAAACCGACTGCCCCTTTTGGTGAAACGGCTTTAGGGTTGAAAGCTGACTCTGTTTGAATGACAGCATGTAGGAGAGCGGGTTCTAACTGAGTACTGGTTGCGACATCTTGTATCAAATTTTGATAGTTTTTATATTTTCGATGGACCTTACTTTTGCGATAAGGAATCGAAAATGAAGCGACAGGATTTCCGCGTTTTTGATAAATTACTTTGCAACGCGAATTTTTAGGCGGTTTATCGGTGTAAGCAACGCCCCCATTTAAATTAACACATTTGTAAATCCTCGTTTGGCTAGTATTGGAAGTTTGTTTTTCAGTGAAAGAATAATTCCCATTTGAACCTAAAAGTTCATTCATTCCCGTATTCACACCGGCTGATTTATCCGTGAAACAGGCATCACGGTTTGATTGTGAACAATTATAAATGCCCGCTTGTTCCGTTACCGTTGTTTCTTCTTCTGGAAAAGATTTGACTGTGATTCGTCGAGAAGTTTTGGGTGGCTTGTTCGTGAAATTGGTCACACCATTGGCATCCACATAGCTATAAATTTCACCTCCTATTGCCGGTTGCATTAAGCTAGCACTTAATAATATTACATTTAGACTACTAAGGAATGAGAATTGAATAATATACTTTCGAGGTTTGAGTTTTTTGAAGAAAACTAAAACCTCATTCCTAATAACAAAATGGTTTTTTTTCATCAGTGTTTCCTTGAAAAGGGAAAATTTGTTCAAAAAATAGTCGTAATTACTCAGGGCAAGCATAAAGGTGTGCAGCCTATAACAATATTTATACGTAGGCTGCACATCCTTGTGGGTGTCCTAAATTGTCAATGCGAATTTCGATTTGAAATCAGTCTTTCAATGACTGTTCATATTCTCCCATAAAATGGTACAAGGAACTCTCCAACACCTTAACGGCACCATTAATTAAAGCACAGCGTCCACTGCCTGGCAAAATTTCACAAAGGTTAATTAATGCATCCAAATCTGTTCTACGACCCTGCCCTGTATCAATCTTGTTCAATAACATCGCGATATAATAAGAACCTGTTTTACAAGGAGGGCATTGCCCACAAGAAGAGTGAGCAAAAAAATTAACATATTCTGCTACTCGTTTCACAATCCCTGTGCCTTCAGAAATCACAATCATAGCACCTGTTCCTAAACTAGAACGGCGAGCGGCAACGGAGTCAAAATCTAGGGGGACATCTAAGTCCTTGGGTGTCAATAAGGTGTTAGAAGGACCACCGGTGAAAACCGCCTTGAATTTTTTGTTTAATAACATCCCGCCACCATAAGTATTAATCAACTCAGACAGAGAAGTCCCCATCGGTAGTTCATAAGCGCCAGGCGATAATACATCTCCACTTAAGGAATAAATTTTGGTACCACACGCATCACATAAGCCTAAATTCTGATACCATTGGGCTCCATTTTTTAAAATGTGCGGAACATTACATAAAGTCTCAATATTGTTAATCAGAGTAGGGCAACCATTCACTCCCTTTTCAGCTGGAAATGGGGGTTTACGACGAGGAAATGGAAATTTATTTTCGACTGTTTCAATGGCAGCCGTTTCTTCACCACCGATATAATGCCCAGAAGTGGGTAATACGGAAAATGTTAATGGTTGTTTAATGTAATCTGATACTTTAAAATAAAGTTCAGATTCTTCCCACTGTTTCACCGCACGTTGTACATTGATAATCGCATCTTCCAAATCAGGGTTAATATAAAAAACAATGCGATTAACACCTGTAGCCAGGGCGGCAATCATTGCCCCTTCAATCAATTGATGGGGGGTTTCTTCTAATAAAATACCATCTTTAAAAGTTCCCGGTTCATCTTCGTTAGCATTGCAAATTAAATATTTTTCTTTGCTTTGAGTTTGTTTAGCCAACATTGTCCATTTCTGGTGTGTTGGAAAACCACTGCCTCCTAAGCCCCTTAATCCTGCTTTTTTTATGATCTCAATGATAGTGCTAGGTTCCAGTAAAGCAATTTCCAAACCATCACCACCATTATGTGCCAACCAGGCATTCATATCGGGTCCGACTCGACTATTTTTATGTAAAAGAACCTGATTCAAAGATTCCATATATTTTTTGTCAATCTATTGAGTACAACAAATTAAATAAACAAACACAAAAAGTTTTGGACGTTATTAAAGTCTCATTACCCTAAGTTCAATTATTTACCTGACAATCCATAGTATAACCAAATTTTACGAATTTTGCAAAAAAATTTAATTTTTAATATTTGTTCCTAAGTAATTATGTTTTATATTTCAATACCTTCGCCAATTTAAAATTTTAGCCATTTCAAAAAAATACTGATTTTATTTTTAGTAAAATCAATAAGTTACAAATTTACGGCTGCTCAAAATTGACTGTTTTTACAATTTGGCGAAGGTATTGTTATAATGTTTAATATCTTATTGATTACGACACAATCGTGTATCATGATAGAAAATAACTTAAATGAACACAAATGAATACAGTTGAATTGCTAAACTTGGTTAATGGTGGAGAAAGCAGCCTCATCCAATTTAAAAGAGAAATCAGGGCTAAACAGTCTGGTGATATTGCAGCAGAAATGGTTGCAATGTCCAATTTTGAAGGCGGCTTGATTATTATTGGTGTTGATGATAAAACTGGGGATGTTATTGGATTGAATTTCAAAGAAATAGAAACGGTTAATAACCTATTATTTAATTGGGCATCAAACAATATTAAACCCGCTATCACGATATTTACAGAAACAGTACCAGTAGAACAAAAGAACGTTTTGGTTATTACCGTACCCAAAGGTATTGATAAACCCTATTGTGATAAAGATATGGTTTTTTGGATCAAATCCGCTGCCAATAAAAGACGAGTATCACCGGAAGAACTCCGACGGCTTTATCAAAGCGTTGGAAAACTTTATGCAGAACGGCAACCAATAGAAGATAGCAGTATTGTTGATCTTGATACCCAGTTGTTTAAAAATTTTTATCAGGCGCGTTATCAGGAACCTGTCAATGAATTAGAGCTTAATCGCTTGCTTGAAAATCTGCGCCTCATAAAAAACAATAAATTAACGTTGGCAGCCGCGCTTCTTTTTGGCAACAACAATCAGATTATCTTGCCTGAATTTCATATTTCAGTTATCTGGTTTTGGGGAAATGAATTTATTACAGGTGAATACCGCTCAAGCCGTGAACTGACGGGGCATTTAAACCGGCAATTTGAAGACGCATTGAATTTTACGCTCAGTACTTTAAGACATGTACAGGCTGGTAGAGACTTTAATAGTATCGGCATACCGGAAATTCCTAAAATCGTATTGGCAGAATTAATCGTTAATGCCTTAATTCATAGAGATTATTTTATTAATGATTCAATTAAACTCTTTATATTTGATAACCGAATTGAAATAAAAAGCCCAGGTAAATTGCCAAACGGTTTATCAGTGGAAGACATCAAAAGAGGCATACAAAGGCGTTCAAGAAATGTGGTATTAACCTCTTTCGCTAACGATATTCTGCCTTACCGGGGAATTGGCAGCGGTATATTGAAATCATTACAACTTTACCCTCGTATTCATTTTGAAAACAATATTGCGGGAGAGTTTTTCAAAGTGACTATTGAGAGAGAGTTAGAAAGTCACCGTCAACACGAGTCTATCATATTGAGTACAACGGATTAGGGAAATCAACGGATTAGAAGCGGGCTGTTGCCCTTTAACCGAATAATCTTCATAAAAAAATTCGTTGATTTCTAAAATCCGCTGTACTCAACTATTGTACTAGCCCACAATCCCTCAACCGAAAAGTATAAAAAAATGGCTAACGGAACAAACACATACATACAATTAGGTGCAAGCTATGTGGCACCGCAATTGGATAATACCGTTCAATATAATGAACATTATCAACAATTAGTGCTTGCTTATCAAAAATTATCGGCTGAAAAACAAAAGTTAGAAGAACTCATGGCAATGATTGCCCATAAATTTCGGGGTGCTTTGATAAGCCTTGATTATAATGTAAAACACCAAAATAAAAAACAATTTTCCTTAGATTCAATACAAACAATGCGTGGCTTATTAAATCTATTTGGTATCATTTCTACTGATTCAGAAAGGCTATGTCAAGCATTGTCGCAAGATATGCACGGTGAATGCACATTAACATCGGTACTAGAAAAATCTTTATCGTTGGCATTTACACAATTACTCACTATTAGTAATCGAGATAAAATTATCCAACATTTTATATTTTATGCCAAAAAAACGGGAAAAGTGTCGAAAACAACAACACGTAAACAATGGCGAAATAATGATGCTCATCTTGCTTTATGGAAACAACTGCAAACCGAATGGGAAACCAGTTTTATGCAGTTACCAGAACCCAGTTTAGCCAATATTGTTAATTGGGCTTCAGTTCGGCTATTTCCCATAGAAATAATAGGGTTTAATAATAATCCTATACAATTTCAACGCTATGCTGTTACAGAATCGGTGTTGATGATTATCATAACCGAAATCATTTTAAATGCCATTAAGTATTATTATTCTGAAAACAATGAACCGATCAAATTACGTTGGAAATGTCAAAAAGACGTTTGTTGGTTTACTTGCGAAAATCCGACTTCCAAGGATGAACCGAAGATGGGAAAAGGGGATTATAAGGGACGCAAATTTTTACAGACGCTTTCTACCAAGTTGGGTGGCGATTTTTCCTTTTCTACAAACCAAAATGATTATAGAGTTGATTTCAGTTTTCCCACCCATTTATTAACAACGGAGGTACTATGAGCCAATTTTTATGGCTCGAAGACTTTCAAAGTGATGGAGAGAATGTTGTTTCTTCTTTCACTGAGAATGATATACCATTTAGCCAGTTTTGTAGCAAGAAAAACCGTCAAAATGTGACTGCGCAAAATATGCGTGATTATCTGGAAACTTTACAGAATTTCTTACCGAGACGTGAACCAGATGATGCCAAGCAGCTCTATAAGTTATTCGTCAGAACGTTGTCACATGAATGGGAAGATGATTTTAGCCCTGATAATTTGCAAGAATCGAAATTCTCCGATAAAAACACTTTCAAACGCCAAAAAATGTTTGGTTCGATTATCAAATGTACAAGAAATTGGACTGCTCACACCCAAATCTTTGATAAGTTATGCGAACGTGATGTGGCTTTTTTGTTTATAGTCGCCATGCGAGCGATGTTTAAACTTTCTGATAAAACAGAACGTTATGAAAATCTATTACTCCAGTTGACAGATAAACTCCCAAAACAAGAACTGAAAACGCTGAAAATCTTTTTTGAGTATGAATATGACTTTGGTTTAAACGGCTATGGTAAAGATGACATGGATAGTTTTCTATTTGAATTAGCTCGCAGTATCTATAAAAGAAGTTTTACAGTTATGATTAAGGCGTTTAATGCAAATTAAAGGACAATTTATGAAGCTATTAATTATTGGTAGCGGTGGACGTGAACATGCCATCGCTTGGAAATCAGCACAATCAGAAATCGTGAGCCAGGTTTTTGTTGCTCCTGGCAATGCTGGCACTGCCCAAGAGGCAAAAGTAGAAAACGTGCCTATTTCAGTTTCTGATCTAAAAGCACTGCTCAACTTTGCCCAAGATAATGCGGTTGATTTAACCATTGTTGGACCAGAGGCACCTCTAGTGGCTGGCATAGTGGATAGATTTCAAGAAGCAGGTTTACGTTGCTTTGGACCGAGTCAAGCCGCTGCTCAATTAGAAGGTTCTAAAGCTTTTTCCAAAGATTTTCTGAGTCGTCATCATATTCCTACTGCTACTTATGCGAAGTTTATTGAAGTGGATAAAGCAATAGCCTATATTCGTCAAGTTGGGGTGCCGATTGTCATTAAAGCGGATGGACTCGCTGCTGGCAAGGGCGTGATTTTAGCCCAAACTGAAGAGGAAGCGATTAAAGCGGTGCAAGATATGTTGCAAGCAAATCGCTTTGGTGAGGCGGGACATCGGGTTATCATTGAGACTTTTTTAGAGGGGGAAGAAGCTAGCTTTATTTGTCTGGTAGATGGGGAACATATTTTGCCCTTAGCGACTTCTCAAGATCATAAAGCCCGCGATGAAGGGGATAAGGGTCCTAACACGGGTGGTATGGGAGCTTATTCACCAGCTCCCGTCGTTACGCCAACTATTCATGCACGTATTATGACTGACATTATAGAACCCACCGTGCGTGGTATGGCGGCAGAAGGTTATCCTTATAGTGGTTTTCTCTATGCGGGTTTGATGATTGATGCACAGGGCAATCCAAAGGTGTTGGAATATAATTGCCGCTTTGGTGATCCAGAAACGCAGCCGATTTTGCAACGCTTGCGTTCAGATTTAGTTGAACTTTGTTTGGCAGCATTGGATAAGCGTTTGCATCAGGTGGAAGCCGTTTGGGATTCACGCGCTGCTTTGGGAGTCGTATTAGCCGCAGGTGGATATCCGCAATCATACGAAAAAGGCTTTATTATCAATGGGTTAAAAGAGGCTGCTCAATTAGATGGGAAAATTTTTCATGCGGGTACTTTGGAAAAAGCAGGAGAAATTGTGACTAGTGGGGGACGAGTACTCTGTGCTTGTGCGTTAGGGGAAACGGTGCGTGAAGCACAATCAGATGCTTATGCCCTGGTTAAAAAAATTCAGTGGGAGGGTATGTATTATCGTCAGGATATAGGATATCGTGCAGCCAAAAAACGTAACATGACAAAAACGTTATGACTATTGAAACTGATCGTTTAATTAATCCCATTAGTAATACAGAGGATCGCGTTGTTGATAAGGCTATCCGCCCGCGCCGTTTAGCTGACTATACCGGTCAGCCACGTACTTGTGAGCAAATGGAAATTTTTATTGCGGCTGCAAAATCACGGAATGAGGCATTGGATCATTTGTTAATTTTTGGTTCGCCAGGTTTAGGTAAAACAACTTTAGCCCAAATTGTTGCTAATGAAATGGAAGTCAATATTCGTCAGACTTCGGGTCCTGTTTTGGAACGGGCTGGGGATTTAGCGGCTTTGTTGACTAATTTGGAGGCGCATGATGTTTTATTTATTGATGAAATTCATCGGTTAAGTCCGGTTGTGGAAGAAATTTTGTATCCGGCATTGGAAGATTTTCAATTAGATATTATGATCGGTGAGGGACCGGCGGCGCGTTCTATTAAATTGGATTTGCCCCCTTTTACATTGATTGGTGCGACTACTCGCGCTGGTTTATTGACTTCGCCTTTGCGTGATCGCTTTGGTATTACTCAACGACTGGAGTTTTATAATAGTCAAGATTTAGCGACGATTATTACCCGTTCCGCGGACATTTTAAATGTTACCATTGACGCGAAAGGGGCGAAGGAGTTAGCGCGTCGCTCACGGGGAACACCACGTATTGCTAATCGTTTACTGCGGCGGGTGCGTGACTATGCTCAAGTCCGTTTTGATGGGCAAATTACTTTAGAAGTGGCACAAAAAGCCCTAGATTTATTGAATGTTGATAGTTATGGTTTAGATATCATGGATCGTAAATTGCTATTGGCTATTATGCAAAAGTTTGATGGGGGACCTGTTGGAATAGAAAATTTAGCCGCCGTTATCGGTGAAGAACGTGGTACAATTGAAGATGTTATAGAACCTTTTTTGCTCCAACAGGGCTTTTTAATGCGTACTCCAAGGGGGCGTGTCGTGACACGTTTAGCTTGGCAGCATTTTGGAATGACTCCAAAGGGTCCAAAGGATTTATTTGATCATGAATGATTTTGTGTGGTTAGCGCGTGTTTATTATGAAGATACTGATGCGGGTGGCATGGTTTATCATACGAATTATCTAAAATTTATGGAACGCGCCCGCACGGAATGGTTGCGTGATAAAGGGATTGAACAATCACAACTTAAGCAGCAATATAATCTGATTTTTGTGGTACGACAAGTTACTATTGATTATTTAAAACCCGCTATTTTTGATGATTTATTAAATATCACAGTGAATGTGAAAAAATGGGGCAAAGCGAGCCTAATAATAGCACAAAAAGTGTTACGTGATACTGATATTTTGTGCACGGGAGTAGTTAAAGTTGCGGCGATTAACATTGTCAAGCAGCGCCCCCAAGCTGTTCCAATTGAGATTTTCCAGAGATTAAAAACTGAATAACTGAATAACTGATAACTGATAACTGATAACTGAAAAATGACTGAATTATCATTTGTGCAATTAGTGCTTGAAGCCAGTTTGCTCGTGCAAATGGTGATGGTATTTTTGTTATTGATTTCTATCTATTCATGGGCTTTAATTTTTCGTAAAAGTCGTTATTTGAAAAAAATTCGTCGAGCCACGAATAATTTTGAAGATCGCTTTTGGAAAGGTAAGGACTTAAATGAGCTATATAATCGTGTCAGCAGGGCTGATGAAGAGCCGACCGGTATAGCGAATATTTTTTCTGCCGGCTATATGGAATTTGTTCGACTACGTAAACAACCCAATATAAGCACCGAATCTTTATTAGAAGGTTCACAACGCGCCATGCGTGTTGCATTAAATCGAGAAATAGATCAACTGGATACCCATTTAGCCACATTGGCAACCGTTGGCTCTGTTAGTCCTTACATTGGTTTATTTGGTACAGTCTGGGGAATTATGAATTCATTTCATGCCCTAAGCGGGGTAGAGCAAGTGACTTTAGCCATGGTAGCCCCTGGTATTTCCGAGGCACTGGTTGCCACAGCGATGGGTTTATTTGCAGCGATTCCAGCAGTCATGGCTCATAACCATTATGTTGACGAGGTTGATCATTTAAGCACTCGCTATGATACTTTTTTGGATGAATTTATGGGGATCTTGCAACGTCAAGCTTAATTATTGCGGAGCGAGGAACTATAAATCATTATTCAAATAATGGTGGGCAACTTGCCCACCCTAAAAAATTTAAAAAATTAAGCTTATGCCCGCGCTGAGTATAATCTCTTATTATATAGATGTTCAGAAAAATAACTTCATACACACGAGGGCTCTCGCTACGAATTGCCCCTACAATTGTGAAACCTCGTTTTGAAGCAACTTATTTATCTGAAAAACTATATATTCTTTAGCCTCACCCCCTAATCTTCAATCCTTAATTCCTAATCCTTAATCATTAACCTGATTTTTGCTTCAGAATGACTCGCCATTGCCTCCATAAATCTTCTATTCACATTTCTAATTGTTCTCGTCTGTATTGATTGTCAGAATTTATTTTACTTTGAAGTCCATTTTCTGCTCAAGTGCATTATGATTATTTTTGGGTGCATTATCCGCCAGGTAGTTAAGTCGAATGTTAGAGTTTGGGAACTAGAAGAAATGAATGGCGCGTGGACGCACGCACCCTACGCTTGCTGCCTCTATTTTTTTCCAATTATTTTTCTATTGGTTAACTTCGGCAAATACCCAATTTAGCGTATCAAACACAATTTGTAATTCTCTAGTAGCTGATATTTGACTTGGGTCTTTCATAAATACGTTATTTTCTAATTTACTGAATTGCCATATTTTTCCTGTAGTTACAACACTATAACATATATTTGCACCTTTAATAGAAACAGCAACCATTTCTGCTAAAGCTTGTGTCCATCCTTCATCCCAATCTTGTTTCTTGGCTTCTATAATACAAAGTGGCGGTAATTCCATGCCTCCGTAATCTGTAGCAGGTGCTATTAAATAATCAGGTTCTCCCACCAAACCTTTTTCTTTATCTACATTGAAAGGTTCTTCTATCCAGACATTTAAAGGCTTATTATTTTCTTCCACTATATTTAACATAGGAGTAATTACCTTGTTACATATTGTAGCCTCATTCCTAAAACTTAAACTATCCAACAACTTTTTTTTGATGTCATTTAATTGTATTTCAGATATTTCTATACTTTTACTGTTAATCATAAAATAATCTTTTACCTTAATACCGAAAATACCTGCGACTTGCTCAACTGATTCAAATTTACCATATGACATAGTATTCTGCTCTTAAAATTTAACTAATTTGGGAGATTACTAACACCGCTCTTCTCTCGCCGCTAGATCGGGAGCAAGGCAAAGTTAGAATTCATTTTAGCTTCTTTACAATAACTTTTAATTGTTCGTAAGATGTAATCAATTCCATTTCAATCATTGAAACGAGCTTATCTTCCCAATTAGCTCTTAATCTCTGAATTTCACTAACTGCTTCTTTAATATTATAACCTTGAGTATCAACTAAATCTAATTTTTCCCTGAAAAGTTTAGCTATTTGAATATGAATTCCACTATTATTTTTACCTTTTCTATCTGGAAGACTATCAATCGCTTTATTTAGAAAAATGTAATTGTCGCCACCTATATCTGAAAGATAAATTGCTAAATCCAACATTATTTGTAAGTTTGCCCAAACACCTCTATTTTCTGGTTTTCCACCACGTTGTGATTTGATTGTGGTAAATTGTTTGATAAACTTGGAATACTCTAATTGCCCGTTACTTCTAATAAATTTTTCAAATCCGAGAATCTCGGTTTTGACTTTATCGCCATATTTTTCCTCGACTTCTTGGATAAATTCCCAAGTTTCAATACGAGATAACCACTCATCTAATCTTTTTTCTTTTAACCCTTTATTTCTGCGATAACTATTACCAATTAAAAGAACATCATTGAGTTTCCCCATTTTAGTTAAATGTCCAATTGTAATTGTATGATTATCGCCAATATTAACTACCATTTCTTGATTTGTTTTCATTTCATATATCTTTTATTCTATTCACTAAGCTGAACTAAGCCGACTATGTCGCCATAGCCAGCTCGTCTTCAAAACCGTGCGTGAAACTTTCACCTCACACGGCTCCTCTCCTAATTGTTTGCGTTGACTTTAAAACATCAGTCTTGCATGTTCTATCGCCTTTACAATCCCGTTCATAAATCGTCATCATTTCATCATGCTCTGAAAATTTTGTTTCCACTTTCGTGAGAATTCAACTTCCACTCATGGTACTGATATAATTTATTAATTAGCATTGCTCTCAATTAGCAGTGTACACGTCTGCATATCCTCCTCATTACAAAGAGGCATTGGCTTCTTGTACAATCCTGTTATT
>QNES01000063.1 GCA_003645255.1 Gammaproteobacteria bacterium | reverse complement strand
TGCATTATTGCACAAATCATTCCAATAATGGCGTACCTAAAAAGAGTCTTAAACCCAATACGGCCAATAAAATTTGTTTATATTACAAATACTTACAAAGCATTATTAAGGGACAAGTCTAATAATAAAATCGGTGGTTTCAGTGTTTTTACCAAAAATAATGGTTAATAAACCAGAAACAACCGCTAAAATGCCAAATGGTACTAACTGTTCATCAGGGTTCATATCATGAACGGCCGCTTTTCACACCTGTTGACCTCTAGATTTTCCATTGCTAGAAAATTCACCCATTTTGACTTTGGCTTTGGTGTCAATAGAAATTCTCAAAGATTCTGGATTTTCATCCAATTCTTTATTGACTTTGTGGACATTCTCACAAATTTCATCAACTTCAGGAATTTTTTTGACAGGTTTAGTTTTTTCAACTCGTTTTAATGTGTAACCTAAACGGTTTAAAATGTCAAAGAGAGTTCTTTCCGCTGGCAATTCGTCATCGCGGTAGCCTTTTTTATCTATCAACGCTTGACGAAGTGTTTTAGCGGTTAGTTTAACATAAGCGAAAGGTCTTTTAAAATCATGACCAGCTTGACTAAAAGGTTCAACCAGTTTTCGAATATCTTGTTCAAGTTGAGAAGACTTTTCCGAGGTTTTTTTATGACCACGAGCAGCGTAATTATCTATACAAGTGATACCTGAAGTTAACTCTTTTAAACCTAATTTAACCGTTTCTCTACCCCAGCCGAAAATCCAGAAAGCTTTAGTAGGTCTTCCATCTAACTAATAATTCAAGAGTGGTTTCCGCCATAAATTCGCGTCTTTTGGGATCCGTTAATTTGCTAGCGGCATTTTTAATAACGGTGATAATGGATTTCGACAATTCCATAATTCTCTCCACAAAGTGTTGAGCTACTCAAATATTGATTTAAGGCAACTCCCAAAAAATAAAATACCCAGGGCTTGCGCGTGGGTGTGCAGCCTACAAACCCTCAATGACGGTAGGGGCAAGACTGAATGGTTGCCCCTTTGATTTGGGTATATTATTTTTTGGGAGTTGCCTAATATGATATTTTTTATTTATTCTGCGTAAGTTATTTTCTGCTGCGTCCCTTAGTGAAGAGATTTCCATCCTAATTTTGGACAAAGATTTCAGGGCAGTTGATCGTCCGGTTATTTTACAAGCAAAGAAATAATAGGAATAAGTAGGTACGCATAAATATTTTAACATTTTTGCTTTATGCTAAAGCATTGATTATTAACGAATTTTTATAAATAGAAAATGTTAAAAGACTTTTGTGGACCTACTTAATGGATATCTACTTTAAATGAGGTAAAAGCTGCATTATTTATGGAATTCGAGTGGGAAAAAGAAAAATCAGTATTTGAAATTTCTAATTCCCAATTCTATTCGTCCTTTTCGCTAGCTAGAAGGTTTCAATCATCTAGGGCGTGACGCTATCGGTAGCAGGGACTTCTTCAGTTGGGTTATCAGTTGGGTTATCGGTTGAAGAAGCCGGCGTGGTGGGTTCTTGTACATCAGCAGAGACCGTTTCTGTTGTTGAAGCTTCAGTTTCAGTTGAAGCCTCAGTTAAGGAGGTTTCCGGTTGTACCACGATAATCTTATCCTTGTTTTTTTCAAAAGTTTTTTCTCCTATCCCGAAAACCTTTTGAATATCCTCAATGGATTGAAAAGGGCCATTTTCTTTACGATACTTAACAATGGCAGCTGCTTTTTTTGGTCCAATCCCAAAAAGTTCGCGGTCCAAAATGTCCAACTCGGCGGAATTAATATCAATTTTTTCAACCACAGTGTCAGCGTAGGTTTCAGTAAATGCAATCATTCCCAAAACCAAGGTCAATAATAAAAATGTCTGTCGCATTATTTAAACTCCTTCAAATAAATCAAGTTAATAAAATGGGTATCAGTGACACCTTTCTATTATAAGCGACGTTCAAGAATTATTCAAGACCGGTTTCAAAGTCGTTCAGACCATGTTTATATCAAGTTGACATGATTAAACATCTCCTAGCAAGTTGATAAAATCATAAAATAGCACTAAATAGCACTAATTGGAGGAATAAAATTAAACATAATTTATCAATTTTTTGGTCGCTTGTTTATTTTTATTTAGCAAAATGTATTTGACTCTGATTATTTCAAAACCATTTTCTGAGTATCTTAATGATGAGCCACCCCAACAAAAATTTTGTTCATAGCGATGGAGCAATGGAAAATCATTGTTATTAAAGTTTTTACGGAAAAATGGTTGCAAGCGATTTATACAGGCAGTTTGGCAACAATTGTAGCATTGTTAATTTGTAAATAATTAATTGACAATGAATTTAATTTTTAAGTGCGTCAATTTCAATTGACTTAACAATTTTTATAAAACCTGAATAGTATTTATGGCATCATACAAAGTAAACCTTATTGGTGAAATTCGTACTTTATTGCGTGATCGTTATAAGGATGGCTTTCCCATTATAAAGGAAATAGTGCAAAATGCTGATGATAGTGGTGCAGCAAGATTGGATTTTGGGTGGACAAATGGTTTGCCAACAGCTAAACATTCCCTATTACAACGCCCTGCACTTTTTTTTCTAAATAATGGTAAGTTTACAAGATCAAATAAACAGTCCTTCCTTTCTTTTGGCATGGATGATAGGGCAGGACAAAAAGCCACTATTGGTAAATTTGGTTTAGGTCAAAAAAGTATTTTTCATCTTTGTGATGCTTTCTTTTTTTTGGGTGCTTCAGAATCAGAAGATTTTGAAATCGCTGATTTTTTAAATCCGGGGGAAGATACACAAGGCAATGATTTAAAACATCCTGATTGGGGGCAATTTGTCGAGTCAGATGGCTCCCTTATAAAAGATTATCTAAAAAACATTCTTTTAGAACCATCCTATTTCATTTTGTGGATACCACTACGCAAAAAAACAGATAAATCCATTATCGTAAAAGAATTTCTTGGAGATAAGTCACCACAAGAATTGTTTATAAATGATTTAGCCAATGAAATTGGTGTGTTATTACCATTATTACGTTCTTTAAGAAAAATCCATTATTGGCTACCAGATAGTCAAGATAATCTCATTTCTCAATTTCATCTCTTATTAGAAGGCTCTCGCCGCATTTATCCTTCGGAAGCTGAAAATGACCCAATAGATGATTATCAGTTTAATGGCAATATATTAGAGGAAGTCACTGGTGACAAGCTTCAATTTGCAGGACAAGAATCTATCCTTAATATAGTAAAGGATGAAGAAAAGCTTAAACCTTTCTTTCCCCAATATGAAACGGAGGATGGAGAAACTGTACCCGATAAGTCTATTCCCCATTGTGCTGTGACATTCACTCAAAAACCAGCTTCACTTGGAACGTTATCTATACAGTGGGCCGTATTTTTGCCAGTTGGCAAACCAAACCAACCACCTAATGAACAGATTTCACATAATGCTAGTAGTGATTTTACGCTACTTTTACATGGATATTTTTTCCTTGATTCAGGGCGTTCACGAATTGAGGCATGGGATGAAGCCGATTTAAATAAAACACCTGAAAAAGAAGGGGATGCCTGTCAACAATGGAATAAATTACTTGCGACAAAGGGTACATTAAAAAATGTCTTACCAGCCTTAAATCTCTTTGTCAAAAAGCATAATCCCGCCCCAGAAAATATTTGGCAATTATCTTATGCCTTGAAAGGCTCTGATTTCTTTCAGAAATATGCCAATGATATTTGTCAGAAATATCAATGGGTCTATTGTTATGCAGTAGATGAACAAGAATGGCACTGGCAATATGTTGACGCTAAAAAGCCATTATTGGCTATTCCACAACCTGATACTGATAAAACTTCTTTATTAGCTTGGGAAGTTTTACCCAATTTGGAATCTGAATTTCTTCAGGATTGCCTTATTACACTCATTGATGCCCCCAATTTGAGCATCTCATCATCTGATTGGTCAGAAAATCAGTTAGAAGCCGTATTGCAGGACATACATGTTTTTTCAGTTTTTAAAAACCAACAACAACTTGAATACTTACTGAATTTTTTAAGGCCATGTGCTAACGCTTTATGCAATGAAAAAATTATTCAAGATAGGCTTTTCAATATTGCTAGACAAGCCTTTGCTCGGTTCAATGCGAATAAATTATATCAATTCAAAGAACTGGTGATAGCGTTTTTAAACTACATACCAGAAAAATGCTTTTTTATAGAGTGCAAAACTTACCATGCCAAAATTTTCTTGGCACTTCATAAACTGGACATTCATGCGATCCTTATTCCTCGATTGTCAAAAATATGGGAAAAAAGCGAGAATTATTTTGATTTTTCGGCTATACAAACAACGCCTCAGCAACAGGAATTGAGCGAGGATGAAGCACTTATTCTATTAGAAAAATTAAATACCCTTATTCAGAATGAAGAACATCAATACATTGTAGATGATTGTGCTGATATTGCTCGGCAAATATTACTTTTAGTCGTTGATAAAAAATCATTCGTGAAAAAACACCCTGATTTAAGAGTTTTAAGAGCGCACAATTGCCGATCTTATCAAGATAAAACAACGACAGTTTCCTTAAAAGATATTATCACTGCTTATAAAGAAGGCACTTTATTTCGCCACAAGCCCGGATTTTCTTCTAATGTGCGAGATAGAAGACAATTTGCTAACCCTTTGCAAAATGTGTTAGTCAATGCAACAGTAATCATTATTGAAGCGACAGTTGCAGATTTATTAAGTGATATTGTTGAAAAAAATAAGATTATTCCTTGTGACGCTGCCGGTTGTTTAATGGCATTGTCTCAAGCTCCATCTCTAAACCCTCGTATAGAAGATCGCGCTGAGTTGCTTCAAGAATTATTGGATAGTAATATAGAAGCTGGCATTTTTACGAAAGGAATCCGCTATTTACTAACACTCAAAATTGAATATGATTTGGATGATAAACCCGCTTTATGGTATTTATCTGATGTTGAAAAACATAAAAGCTTTGTTGAGGCAATATTGACAGCGCGTGCTGAAACAACCTATTTAATAAATGATGTTTTTGTTTCGAGTGTTAAAGATAACCTAGCACCGGCCAAACAAGATTTAATTGGTATTGAAGAATTGGCACCAATTAAGGCGATAGAGTTAGCCCTATCTTATAAAGAACCGCATAAACTTTATAAAAATATTTTAGATGCCCTTCAATATGTTGACATTAAATCCCTTTCTGATTCTGAAAAACAACAATTACGCCAAAAAGCTTGGCTCATTGATAAAGATGGTACACCTATAAAACCAGAAGATGTCGTTTATTTACCTGAAATTAAAGATACCGTGAAAGGTATTATTGATAAACTGACTCATCCAGATTACCTGGATTATTTAAGACTCGAACAAGAAATACAACATCACGCCAGTTTTCAGAAATTATGTGATCTACCTACGTTTGCAGTGGGCAGTGAAGGCTTAGAAATTCTTGGCCTCATTATGAATGAAAATGAAAATTATCGGTTAGGTCATTTTAGAAATGAAACATTTCCATGTAGAAAATGTTTAACCGTGTTTAGAAACATTACATCGGAACCTTTACCAGCATGGCCTGTTATACGAATAGCAGAAAGACAATACTCTGATGATGTGGAATCTCTGCTAGACGAATTATTTGGTCAAATGCCAACTAAGCGATTAGTCAATTTGTTGCTTTGGCTTAAAGAACAACACGCCAATCTCCCAACGAATAGAACAAGCATATTGGAGGTGTTCAATAGTTATTTAGAAATGGCAGTCGCCAATTATGAGGAATTTAATGAAACGATTTTCCGACATATTTTGCTATTAAGCAGAGCAGGTAAGTGGAAATCACCATCAGAACTCAGTTTGGAAGCGCAGAATATTGATGATAATGATTTATTGGATCATACGCAGGGTAAAATTTTATGGCATCATATAAAAAACACCGTTCAGAAAAACACTGCTAATTCCTCAAAGGCGGATGTAGCAGATAGGGGAGATATTATTTATTTTGAACCGTATTTTGCCAATTGGACAGATAAAATTAACCATGAACTGATAGGCATTTTTTTAGCCTTGTTGGGTGATGCTGTCTTATCAGGAGATCGTAAATCTGGAGATAGCATAAATACATCTTTTATATCTCAACTTGCTCAAGATTACTTGGGAAAACATCATTCTGTTGAAAGTGTTCGGAAAAATTTAAATATTGATAATACTGATCATTTTTCAGTGAGAATTAATGTGACTCAACAGAAAAGTGGTCAAGTCAAATTAACGGCTCTTGATGGTGATCGCTTTGAAGCAGATTTATGTGAAACCGCAGATTCTATCTTTATTGATCATGATAACCGAGAATTTAACGACACTTCTACAACACTTTCAGTAACCATTGAAAAGACACACTATCATATTGATATCAGCAAGAGGAAAAAGTTGATTACCTTATGCTTGTTAGAGATTGATACAGAAATACAATATGAATCAAAGACTCTATCCAATTTACTCAAAGCGGCAACGGCAAAAGTGCTTGGATGTGTCTATAATCAACAAAATACCGACGCTTTAGAAGAATTGTGGGCTAAATTTTCTCAACCAGAACAATTAGATATAGGAACTGCACGTCAATGGATTTTGAGAAGTGCCTTTTTTTATCTATCGCAATTAAATTATACAAGATATGATTTCCGTCAATTACTTAAAAAATGGGAAAAACTTGATTCTCCTCAAGACAGCTTGGATGCTAAAGAATCTGATTATCAGAAAGAACAATCGCTTATAACAAAACTAGGCGAATTAATTGAAAGCAAACAGGAAGAACAAAGTTCAATACTTGAAGCGATAAGGACGAAGATTGCATCAAATTATCAATATAATCATCAATCGCTACCCTTTGAATTATTTCAAAATGCAGACGATTCTGTTGTGGAACTTGAAGAGATGTCTTGCCAACTAGAACAATCACAGCGTTTTACGTTGAGTTGGAATGATACGACGTTGACAGTGACGCATTGGGGACGACCCATTAATTTGTTTCGTTACCGTGATTTTTCTGCCGATGAGGGGAGAGAACGGGGTTTTGATCATGATTTAAAGAAAATGTTGGTGCTTAATTCAGGTTCTGATAAAAACGAAAAAGTCACTGGAAAATTTGGATTAGGTTTCAAAAGTGTCTTTCTGATATGCAAACAGCCTCGTATTCTGAGTGGACATCCGACTATTCTCAGTAAACAATTAGGTTTTCAGATTATTGCTGGATTGTTGCCAGTACCTCTGCCTGATGAAGAAAGGACAAAGTTACTCACATCTTTGCAAAATAAAACTCCTGACAATTTGCCAGTTGGCACGATTATTGAATTAGCAGTTGATAATGGTTATGCCCCAAATGACATTGTTGACTTATTTAAAAAGGTTGTAGGTGTTTTATTAGTGTTTGCCAAACGTATCAAAAACTGTGGTTTAGACTCTCCCAGTGGCAATCATTCTGTGACTTGGCAACCTGAAGAAATCATTAAGGAAGTCTATATTGGTGAATTAAAATTAGATATTGAGCAAGACGAGCCTCGCACAGTTTTAGTCATTCAGAACCAAAACAAAGAAGGTATTCTGATGCGCTTAGGGAGTCAAGGTGTTGAAAAACTTCCAGAACATATTCCTGATATTTGGGTAACGACTCCCCTTAAAGAATCAATGGGCTTTCATTTTGCACTCAACGGGCGTTTTGATATTGACATTGGACGCGCTCAATTAGCACTCCATTCTGAAAATAACCAACAAGTCACTCAACGTTTATGTGGGTTTATTGGACAAAAGTTGTGTGAGTTATTTAAAAAATCTCAAGAAAGTGATTTCAATTTTAACGATAAATTGGGTTTATCAACCGAACTGTCAAATTATGATTTCTGGTATTCAATGTGGCAATTATTGGGAGATAGCTTCATATCGAACCACGAATCGTCAAAGTTAGGGGATTTTGTCTTTATTAGGCAACTGCTAGATAAACATCCTGCTTTTCCGACAGAGCTTTCTGCTGATTACCGAGTGCTAACTCACTTTAATAAAATTAAGTTTGTTGCAAATGGCGTTATACAGGGAAAAGCCTATTTTGAACAAGTCGCTACTTGGGATAAGTTTAAAAGTAGCATCGCACCCGGCACTATTATATCAAGTAAACAATGGACAACTCTGAATAAATTAGTCCCTGAAATATCAGAACGTCGCTTTTATTTGGCAGATGCGATTAATTTAGAAATGGGTGACAGCAAAAAAGTCTCAGCAAAGCTCGCTAAACAATTAGGGCAACTGATTAGTTGCGATTTTCTTGATAAACTAGATGAACAACACAAGGAAGATTACAAAAAATTGTCAGACATTCTCGGAAAGGCACGTTTTCAGGCTAAAGATGGTGGCTATCATCTTGTAAGTGATTTATGTGAGCCTAAACAAACATTAGATGATATTGAAGAATCTGAACAAGCCGCTTTGGCGTTTTCTAAAGTGTTAGCCTCCGATTATACTGATGAAGCGGTGACATTTTTTCAGGCCTGTCGCAGACAATATGAAATGGCTAAATTGTCTGAAATGGCTGAACAATTTTCAATTCCAACATTGCAATCCCTTGTGAAAAAAGACGAAGAAAATCGTAAACGGCAAAATAGTAATCGTGAACGAAAAGCCATTAACAAAAAGATCGGGGAAAATGTGGAGTTAATTATCAAAAAAATACTCCGTGACAAAGGGTTAAATATCAAAACGATCTATGTCGGTGGTGATTTTGAAATTTGGACAAAAGAAAACGCGGGGTGGGATAGCGGTCAAATTCAACTTTCTTCTGACAAAATTTACACCGTGGAAGTAAAATTTACATCCGGTTCAGAAGTTCATTTGACTCAGCGTCAATCAAAAAATGCACGCGACTGGAAATCGCAATATATCGTTTTAGTTGTGAAAGGAGATGGGTATGGGGAATTGAGAGGACGGCTAAACGTAGATATTGAGGAAAATTCCGTTCAGGAAGATTTAGAAAATGTCATAAAAGCAAATTCACACGTAGTAAAAGAGTTATATGAAAAGTTGGGTCAACTTCCAAACCCGATTGAAATTGAACCGGATATTCATGGTTATCGGTTGAAAAAACCGTTATGGGAGAATGATGAAAATATTGTGACATGGCTAGAAAACGAATTTTAGCAAACATAGGGTGGGTACGCCCTATAAGCATCAAGCTAAGTACCCTTAAGGTATGATTTTTGGGACTTCAAAGCCATCCATATAGTCAATCTGACCATTGATTATCTCTTGTGTCGTTTTACGTTTTCTTTTTTGTTTGCACAATCTAGAGGCGAATTAAGAGTTGAAATTTTTGTATCTACTAAAAACAATGGCTAAGAAAACCAACCCAGGAGCTTAAAATGATTAGAATGAACAAAACTCATAAATAGGATGTTTTAGACTTTTCCAGTCATTGATTGAACAGGTGTCATTTTGACTACCAGACGAGTCAAATAAAAAATATTTATTATAAATCAATTTCGAGGTTTTAGTTTTTTGAAGAAAAACTAAAACCTCGAAAACTTGAAAAAATTCCGAACACCTATGGGGTCAGTATATTTGATTAATGCTTGCCGCTCTACTTCCCTGTTCTCTTCTTCCTTCTTCACCAGTTTAATTTCAAAAATAATCTCTTTTTGAGCCTCAATAGATAATGGTTCCAATTTGGGTGGTAACTCATCAATCAGCTTTGGAAATCACTTTGGAATCATAAATAAAATAACAGTAAAACGAGTTGCTCGTGGATCGAGTGCCAACAAACGATCACTGAGTTCAGAAATGCGTTCAAAATTTAACGGTTCTTTTGTCAACTCTTGTTGTAGTGTTATTTTTAATTCTTTTAATGTGTTAGACATAAGGCATTTCTTCAATAATCCCCATCGTTTCCACGCTCACGGTACACACCCGTTGCAATAATTCTATCACCGATTCTTTATAATCGGCAAAACGATAGGTGTTAAATTTCTCCGCAATGGTTTTATCACGAGGCTTCTTTTCTTTGTATTGATCGAGTACCCATTCTAAGGCACTGCGATTGCCCAGTTTATACTCCCAAGCTTGTGCCGGTATGCCTTGCAAGGTGGTGATGGCATCAATGAAAATGTTACCGGCTTCTTTATCGACTTTGAGTTTGGGTTTATTTTGGGCGTTAGCTGCCAATTTGTTATTAAGCCGCTTGAGGGGAAACTTTTGCGCCGTTTCATAGTTTAAATGTAAATCCATCAAAAGCGCACCCCACGCTACCCATTGCGGAAAATCTTTATAAAACGGGAGGCGTGGAAATTCGCGTTTTAAGTTCAGGGCGTATTTTTGTCGGTAAGCGGGATGATGTAAAATGGCATAAGTGTAATGAAAAATGTTTTCCTTGGTTATGGTGTCATCTTGGTAATGGGTGCAAAATTGGTTTAAACCCCAGTCGGTGATATTGTCGGTGCGATTGCCTTGTTTATCATAGTGATAGAGAGGAATACCTTTGGTATCTCTTGAACCCAAACCATAGTCAAAAAGTAGGTTGGTTGCTTGAACAACAAAAGGTACTTGTTCATGTACAGTAACGCAAATGACCGTATTGCTGTTTTCTTTAAATAGCCGAGGCAGTTGATACTGCATTTCATTTAATTGACGAGAAAAATAAAGGAATCTCTTGACAAACGGTCTGTAAAGGCTTTCCTTTATATTTTTTACTTGATAGGTGTAGCGTTGATTTTTTAACAAGTCATTTTTCATTGCCCTCGTCCATTTAATACTGTAATCCACGAGTTCTCCTAACTCTGATTGGGTAGTAGCTGTTTGGTGTTTTTTCACCTCCTGATTGTAAATGTTAATCAAATACTTCACTTTATGTTTGAGGTATTTGACAGAATAATCATATACCCATTCATCCCGTGCCGTGACAACGCCTAATGAAAACAACTTAAAAACAGCTTGTTCCCCCGATTGAGATTTAGCCCGTTTAGTTTCTTTATTCGCGAGCGGCAATAAATCATCAAAATCATTATCAGCGATATTGAGCCAATTATGATTTTTATCGGGCTGGATTCTTTCAAAATCCATTTCCTGAAATTTTACCGCTCTCAAAAATGCCAGTTTATCAATTGCTAATTCCATTTCTGGGCGACGGGCATAGTAAATTTTGCACCTTCCAGAAGTCGTACCCTGTCGCTTTACCATAAATGAAATCGCTACTCCCGTTTGGATCCCGAACACGTTGTTTTTAGTGCCTGATAATTTAGGATTTTTTCTCACATCGCCTCCTAAATCCACCACATAAATATCGTTAAACTCATGAGAAACCACTTTTCTAAACCCGTCAAAAGTACGTGCTTCCAAAAATGAGGAATTAGTAACAAACGCTAAAATGCCATTTTCCGATAAACGATTACTTGCCCA
Organism: Gammaproteobacteria bacterium; assembly: GCA_003645255.1. Lineage (GTDB taxonomy): Bacteria > Pseudomonadota > Gammaproteobacteria > Beggiatoales > Beggiatoaceae > QNES01. The sequence continues at coordinate 9,160 of QNES01000063.1, read as the reverse complement.
CCGAAAAAACCGCGCATACATATCATAAACTTTAGTCTTTTGCGCAGTGCTATTTTCAATGTAAGTACGTTTAATCGCCTCATCCATTTTGTCATACTCGCGGTTCTTATTATTGTCATTTTCATTTTGCTGATTGGCATTGTAGGGCGGATTACCCATTATCACGGAAATCTTACGTTTTTTTTGGGTTTGGATACGCGCCGTATTTTCTTCGCTAAAGCCAAAATGGGTTTGTTGATTTTGATAATGATATTCAAAGCCCATATTATCTAATGTATCTACAAAGCAAATATGTGAAAATTCTTCATATTCCCCCATTTTTTGCTGGTAGGTATATTCAATATTCAGGTTCGCAATATAATAGGGCAAAATCGCCACTTCATTGCAATGAATTTCACTTAGATATTTAGCCTTTAGCCGATTTTTGGTCAAATATTCAATCAACTCCGTGATAAACGTACCGGTGCCAGTCGCTGGATCAAGAATTTCTACATCATCATCAGCCAATAAACGATTAAAATGTTTATCCAGCAAATAATCCGTGCTTTCAATCATAAATCGCACAATTTCATTGGGGGTATAAACAATCCCTAATCTATCAGCCGCTTTGGGATTATAGGTTTTATAAAAATTTTCATACACCACTTTGAGAAATTTTTGCTTTTCATGGTGATTAGCAATATTAGTCGCTTCCCTGCAAATCACGGCATAATAGCTTTCAATAGATGAAAGCGTATCACGGCGCACTTTTCCTGTAAAAAAAGTGTTGACTACCGCTCGCAACCTCAGTGCGACTGCATTTTTTTGATGAAATTGGCTTTCATTAAATACCGTTAAAAAAATATCTTCGGTAAGAATATGCTGAATAATCATTTCCCGAATATCAAAGTCGTTGATTTTCGAATTAATGGATTTTTGGCAGAGCGTAAATAAATCCTCAAAAGCGCTTTGAAATTTTGGATTGCTTTGCGCCTGAATGTCCAATTTGTCTCGTAACGTTTTGAGAATAGTGGGCAAATCGGCTTTAAACTTTTCAATCGCTTGCCGAAAATTCTTAACTTCGGGGCGTTCATAATTGATAAAATGCGTTAGCAAGACATCCAATTTATCCGCATCAAGAATCGATACGCGCTGAACTTCATTGCCCCCTTGAATTAAAACGGCAGTTTGCGAATCTTCAAATAAAATATTGTCATTGGGATAGCCCTTAGCCAATTTGTTCCCCATTTCCTGATCTAAATCATCATCCTGATCCTTGCTCTCCCAATATCCCCAGGGCAAACGCAAGGCATCTTTTACTGTGCCATCGGGATAAACAGTCGTATCGTATTGAGTGCGATAATCTAATTCTGGGATTAAAATAAAATTTTTAGCTGCACAATAACCTTCTAAGAGCTTTTGAAAAGCTACCCTAATGGACGTTTCTTTACGCGAGCCGCCGTATTGAATGATTTTTTCGACTTCGGTGTGGTAGTTTTGGATTAGGAGTTTAGACATAGTTTTGTTTTACTTGCTCACAGGTTTACGTTTCTGATTTTTTTCAGTTTATAAAGGGCAACCATAAAGGATTGTCTCTACAAGAACAATCTATACTGCACGTAGGCATAACTTAAACTTTTATGTAGGGCTCCTCAAGTCTTTTCGTGCAACGGCTGCCTCATTGAAAAAAATTAAGTTTATTCCCACGTTGAGTATATATTATACTATACTATAATAATTTGCAAGAAACAAAGTGAAAAAACTGGGTTCCTTTATTTATTTCCAACTCCCCCAAAGCTAAAGCTTTGGATACTAAAATCATTTCAATCATTGTTCAACTTATTTAGGAGAAGTCATATTTTATGAAACGTATAAAACGCTGGTTAAAATACTCGCTTTTATTGGTTTTATTATTACTAATAATACTCCTTGGCTCAATTAGCGGAATCGTTAGCACTGAAACAGGTTTACAATTCATCGTAGCACGAACTCAACAATTGATCCCAGGAGAAATTCAGTTTGAACAGCTAGAAGGGCAGCTCACAGATGAAGTGAATATCACCTATTTTTCTTATCAGCATGAAGAGACTGCCATAAAAATCGATTCATTCCAATTGGATTGGGATGCTGAAATGTTGTTGGAGGGGCGAGCGCATGTTGAAAAGCTGCATATTGATAATATTGAAGTGAACTTGCCGAAAATGGAAGAAGCTCCCGAAGAAGAGCCTACACCATTCAAACTCCCTGAGATAAAATTGCCCTTGCAAATTGCCCTGGATGATGTGCATATTGGCAAAATTTCAATTAAAATCCCTGGGGCAGAGCCTATCATCATTGATAACATTGAGTTACAGTCAACGACGACTGATGATGTTTTATCTTTACAGCATTTACTGATCAACTCTCCACAGTTTAATGCTAAATTGGTTGGTGATATTGGTTTAACGGTACCGCATGTTGTGCAGCTTGACTTAGAGTGGTCCGCTAAATTGCCTGATATGACTGTTGTTGGACAAGGTCAATTAAGTGGTGATATCCAACAATTGATTTTAACCCATACGGTCAGCGAACCTTTGGAGATAGATTTAAAAACGACCGTAGAAGATGTGCTTGGTGCTATGAATATGGAGGCGGAGTTGACCTGGCAGGAAATTTATTGGCCCTTTAATCCAGCTGTGGCTAAAGATTATTTGGTAAATAGTCAGCAAGGACGCTTTTCTTTATCCGGGACATTAGAAGACTATCATGTTGATTTAACGACCAAAGTGACTGGAAAACAAATTCCTGCAGGGCATTGGACTATCGCAGCCCAGGGCAATCAACAACAATTAACCATCGAAAAACTCCATGCTGACATTTTAACAGGTATGATTGATGCCACCGGTCAAGTGAGTTGGCAACCTAAATTAATGGGACAACTCAAGCTTAATACCCATAATATTAGCATTAAAGATTTTTGGCAAGATTGGCCTGATGAACTCAGGATTAATTCCCAATTAGTGGCTAATATGGATGGCGACCATTTTCAAATTCAGCAACTTAATGTCAATTTGCCTCAAACTAAAGCTAAATTGTCTCTCCAAGCTGAAGGAACCTTGGCGGGTGAAAATACGCAGTTGAAAACCGCGACTTTTGCCTGGCAAGGGGTGCAATGGCCTTTAGTTGGTCAAGACCCCCTTGTTACCAGTGAAACTGGTAAAGTTAATGCCACCGGGACACCGCAAAATTATCATATTGATTTAAAGACCCAATTCGCCGGGGCGCAAATTCCACCAGGTCTTATAGCACTCGCAGGAAGTGGTAATTTAAAAGAGTTCACTTTGGAATCGCTTCGCACCGATATTTTAAAAGGGGCAGTGAATGCGACCGGCAAAGTTAATTGGCAACCCAAATTACAGGCGCAACTTAAACTCAATGTTGCTCAAATCACGATCAAAGACTTTTGGAAAGAGTGGCCGGATGAATTAAGAATCAATAGCCAATTAGTGGCTAATCTGGATGGTGAAGATTTTAACATTCATCAATTCAATGTCAATTTGCCTCAAACCGATGCTAAATTGTCTTTCCAAGGTAAAGGGACGCTAGCGGGTGACAAAACGCACTTGAAAACCGCGACTTTTGCCTGGCAAGGAGTGCAATGGCCTTTAGTTGGTAATGAACCCCTTGTTACCAGTGAAACTGGTAAAGTTAATGCCACCGGCACCCCGCAAAATTATCATGTTGATTTAAACACCCAATTCGCCGGGGCGCAAATTCCACCAGGTCTTTTAGCACTCGCAGGACGCGGTAATTTACAACAGTTCACTTTGGAATCGCTCCGCACCGATATTTTAAAAGGGGCAGTGAATGCCACCGGCAAAGTCAATTGGGAACCCAAAATACAGGCGCAACTTAAACTCAATGTTGCTCAAATCACGATCAAAGACTTTTGGAAAGAGTGGCCTGATGAATTAAGAATCAATAGCCAATTAGTGGCTAATTTGGATGGTGAGTATTTTCAAATCAAGCAACTTGATGTCATCTTACCTCAAACCGATGCTAAATTATCTTTCCAAAGTAAAGGGACTTTAGCCGGTGAAAATACGCAGTTGAAAACCGCGACTTTAGCCTGGCAAGGGGTGCAATGGCCCTTAGTTGGTCAAAATCCCCTTGTTACCAGTGAAACCGGTAAAGTTAATGCCACCGGCACCCCACAGAATTATCGTATTGATTTAAACACCCAATTCGCCGGGGCGCAAATTCCACCAGGTCTTATAGCACTTGCAGGGCGTGGTAATTTACAACAGTTCACCTTAGAATCACTTCGTACCAAACTATTAGAAGGGACAGTGAATGCCACTGGCAAAGTCAACTGGCAACCCAAATTACAGGCGCACCTTAAACTCAATGCTGATCAAATCACCATCAAAGACTTTTGGAAAGATTGGCCAGATGAGTTAAGAATCAAGAGCGAGTTAATCGCCAAACTTGATGGGAACGATTTTAAGATTGAGCAATTAAAGGTAAATTTACCTGAAACATCAGCCCAATTATCCCTTCAAGGTGAAGGTTCACTGATCGGCCCTCGTTTTGATGCAAGCTTGGTCTGGCAAGATGTACAATGGCCACTCAAAGGTTCACCTGCTTTGATCAACACAAAAATCGGTACTTTCCAAGCCTCTGGTACGCCTGAAGCTTATGCTATCCGTTTAGATACCGATATTCAGGGTCAAGACATCCCCGCCGGTCATTGGCAAGCAACTGGTTCTGGCAATACCAGCAGCTTCCAACTCGAAAGCTTGCAAAGTCAAGTCTTACAAGGTGCTTTAGATTTAAGCGGCGAAGTGAGCTGGCAACCAGAAGTCAAATGGAAATTAGCCCTGAAAGGGAATAATATTAATCCAGGGAGTCAATGGACAGAATGGCCTGGCAAAATCGCCTTAGATGTTCACAGTCAAGGTAAACTTAAAAACGGTCTTTTAGATACCCAAGTCAATGTCAAACAGATAAAGGGCCAATTACGCGATTATCCACTTTACCTAAAAACTGAAGTAGCCGTCCAAGATAATGTCTATCATATCAAAGACTTAGACTTTAAATCGGGCAAAACGCGCCTCACTGCTAATGGTCAACTTGGACCACACTCAAAATTAGATTGGACCATCAATGCGCCTGATTTAGCAGCCCTATTGCCAGAAGCACAAGGTCGTCTCTCTGGAAAAGGTCGTTTAACCGGTGCCCTGAATTTACCCCACCTCACCGCTAAAATAGAGGGTAAGTCCTTGGTTTTTCAAGATATAAATTTAGATAGCATAAACGCTAATGTGGATGTTAATCTGGACACTCAAGAGGATTTACATTTGGATATTGTCGCCAAAGAGTTTAAGCAGGGCACGACAAACATTAAGGATTTAAGTCTTCAAGGTGAAGGCAGTGTCACGAATCATAGTTTAGTTGCGCGTATGACGATGCCTCAAGATAGTTTTTCATTCGCCGTTACGGGCGGATTTTTTGAGCCTCGTTGGCAGGGACAATTACAACAATTAACGGCTTCAACTGCAAAATTTGACAACTGGCAATTACAAAGCCCCGCGGCACTCACTTTATCAGCAACAGAAGCACTACTAGGTCGTAGTTGTTTAAAAAGTACACAAAAGGCGAAAGTCTGCACCCAACTCCACTTGAAAAAAACGGCTGAGAGTACGGTGCAAGCCACATTATACAATATTTCCTTGGCCCTTCTTGAGGGTTTTTTGCCTGAGAATTCTGAGTTAAGCGGCATTATTAATGGACGTTTAGCAACGACTTTGCGTCCCGACGGCGCGATTAATTCAGACGCAATTATTAAGCTATCACCAGGTGCTTTTAAAACTCTGATGTTAAACGACGAACTTAATGAATTTCCTCATCAGGGCGGACAATTCACATTGCAAATCACTGAAAATGGTTTAGCAACTCAGTTGAAATTTGATTTACTTGACAAAAGTGGTTTACAAGCTGATTTTAAGATGCCACGTTTGACTCATGTACCGCCTCTGGGTGAGCAAATGCTGGAAGGAGAAATCAAAGTGACTTTGGCTGATTTAGGTATTTTACCGACTTTTGTCTCCCAAGTTGATAATACCCAGGGTCAAGTTAATATGGACATCGCACTTGGTGGAACACTGACTACGCCACAAGTACAAGGAAAAATACGAGTACAAAAGGTTGCGACGGATTTACCTGATTTCGGCTTAGAAATCAAAGACTTCAATCTGTCAATTGATAGTGAGGGATATGACACCTTTAAGTTACAGGGACAGGTTCGTTCTGGAGAAGGTGAACTTAACCTCAAAGGAGAAGCGAAATTAACCTCTGCCACCGACTGGAAAGCTGATTTGAACATCGTGGGAAAAAATTTTGAGGTGATTAATATTGTGGATGCCTGGGGATTAGCTTCGCCTGATATTGATATAAGCTTTGCTCCAGATAGCCTTGATGTCAGGGGTAAAATCACCATTCCAGAGTTGGCTATTACACCGTATAAAGCGGCGAGTGGAGCTGTCAGTGTGTCTAAAGATGTCATTATTGTTCATCCGATTAACCCTGAACCGGTAGAAGTAGAAAAAGCACCAAAAGCCATGGCACTCTCTAGTCAGGTCGAAATTATTTTAGGTGATAAAGTCACCTTTGAAGGGGCGGGCTTCAAAAGCCGTTTTGGAGGAAGTGTGATTGCGAGTAATCAACCGGGCAAAGTGACCGTTGGTAATGGCGAACTTTATATTATTGAAGGTCGTTATAAGGCTTACGGACAAAACTTAACAATTGACCGAGGGCGTGTCTTTTTCAGTGGTGGTCCCATTGACAATCCAGGGTTAGACATCCAAGCTTATCGCCGTATTAAACGTCAGGGCGAAGATGATGTGATTGCGGGCATACATATACAGGGCAGCGCACAATCACCCAAACTAATCTTATTTTCTCAACCGAGTCTAGATCAAAGCAATACCCTATCTTATATTGTCTTAGGCAAACCGGTTGCCGAGGCGACTGGCGGTGAAGGTAATCTTCTGCTCAGTGCAGCAACCGCTTTACCTTTTAAATATGGTGATAAATTAGCGAAAAAAATGGGAAAAGATTTTGGTTTAGATGAAGCGGGCATTTCAACCGATGAGGGTATTGGACAAGCTGCATTGGTACTCGGTAAATATCTCAGTCCCGGTTTATATGTCAGTTATGGCATTGGCTTATTTGACGGTAGCAATGTTTTGCGTATGCGCTACGAATTAAGCGAGAGGTTAACTCTAGAAACTGAAACAGGTATCCAAAGTGGCGTTGATTTGCGTTATACGCTAGAGCGGTGATTTAGGTAAGAGACACCTGACAGGTTTTTAAAATCTGTCAGGTTTATACTCCTGAATATGGGATCACACTTAATCACTTTCTACAACTTCGGTGTTTTCAATAATAACCGGTTCCACCGGCACATCTTGGTGACCAAAACGGCTAGTTGTTGCTACTTTTTCGATTTTCTTCACCACATCCATACCGTCTACGACTTCACCAAAAACGCAGTATCCCCAACCTTGCGAGGTTTTCGCCGTGTGATCCAAGAAGGTGTTTTTAGCCATATTGATGAAAAATTGTGAAGAGGCTGAGTGGGGATCAGGCGTGCGTGCCATCGCAATGCTTCCAACCACGTTACTTAAACCATTGGTGGCTTCATTTTCAATTGGCGGATTAGTTGTTTTTTCACGCAACGCAGGTTCCATACCACCGCCTTGAATCATAAATCCATCAATGACGCGGTGAAATAAAGTACCATTATAAAATCCTGAATTGACGTAATTTACAAAATTTTCGACCGTTTTGGGGGCTTTTTCCGAGTTAAGTTGTATCAGGATAGTGCCCTGGTTGGTTCGCATTTTGACTTGCTGCATATATTATTCCTTTTAATAAGGGTAAAGTGTTGAAATGATTTAGAAATTCGATTGAAATACTGAAAAAGCTAAAGCTTTGGATTCCAAAAAGCCAATTGTTTGGAGTTTTCAGCTTTGGGATTTTTATGGGTGTTTCCGGATAAACACTATTTAATCAGGAAGAGGTTCTGGCTCATCAGGCTCAGATGGGGCATCTGGTGGTAAAAAAAATATTTCTGACGATTCTCTAGTAGATGTTTCAGATATAAGTTCTTGAATTTTTGGTTTAACCAATAATGATGCCTTTTCTTGACTAACCGATGTATTAGGCACTAATGGCGGCGCATTTTCTACAGTCACTTTTTCAATGATAATAGGGCTTTGCGGCACATGTTTTTTTAAAGGTTCTTTAGCACCTGTTTCAACCTGTTGAATTTCATCTACCACATCCATGCCCTTAATCACACGCCCAAACACCGTATAACCCCATTTTTGTTCTTCAATAGCGGCTTGTTGGTAATTGAGGTTGGCATTATCTCTGACATTAATAAAAAATTGTGAAGTAGCAGAATCAGGCTCATAATAAATACGAGCCATCGCAATGCTACCGCGCACATTTTTTAAGTCATTATCGCTTTCATTAGGAATCGGAGCATAAAGAGACAACTTTTTTTCATTATTTTGTGTATAGCCACCCCCTTGAATGATAAAATTATTAATCACACGATGAAAAATAGTGCCGTCATAAAAGCCTTCCCTCGCATAGCGGAGAAAGTTAGCTACACTTTTTGGTGCTTTTTCCAAATTCAGTTCCAAAATGATCACGCCAAGATTAGTTTGCATTTTGACAATGGGCATTTCTTCACTGTGAACGGTAAATGCTAATAGCAATAATAAACCGGTGGTAAGATATTTCATCTTTCTATTTAACATATTTCTATTTAACATAATAAGAAATGGGTATCCTTTTTGTATAGTTCAATCTAAATATCCAAATTTATTTTAATTCCCATTCGAGGTTTAAGTTTTTTGAAGAAAAACTCAAACCTCGAATATATATTTTTGGCAAAAATAAGCCTTTTAACTTACATTTCGCTGTTATAAAATCGAAAAATAAATTTGATATTAGCTGTTGCAAAAACTTTCAAATCAATTATAATTCAAATCAAAATTATTAGTTTAATAGAATCAGGAAAAATGAAAATGCAAAACAACTTACGGGTATAAAAAAAACGTAGAAACTTTACCCCGTCATGAAAAACCCGATGAATGTTAAAAGACTTTTGCGTACCTACTTAAGTTTA
>QNES01000062.1 GCA_003645255.1 Gammaproteobacteria bacterium | reverse complement strand
GTTCAAGCCCTTAGACTTGAAAGCTTGCTGAAATTAATGGTTAATGCTTAATGGCTTTTGTACAAGACAATAAAAATGTCTTGTACAAAGAAGTCTTTAACTAAAACGGTTTAATCTCCACCAAAATGGTCACAACAATTAAAATCACAACTGGAAATTCATTAAACCAACGATAAAAGACATGGGTGTGGCGATTGCGATCAAATTTAAAAGCCTTTAAAAATTGCCAGCAATAGAAATGGTAGCCTATCAAAATGGCGACTAGCACTAGTTTTGTATATAACCAGCCTACGCCATTACCCGCCAATAACGCTGCCCACCAATAACTTAACAACCATAGCCCAAAACCCACTGCTAAAATCGCACTGGGTGTCATAATGGCATAATATAATTTTCGTTCCATGACTTTAAAACGCTCCAGACTGATCGTGTCATCACTCATGGCATGATAAACAAACAAACGGGGCAAATAAAATAATCCTGCAAACCATGTTATGACAAAAATAATGTGAAAGGTTTTAATCCACAGCAATTTTAATTCCTCTTATCTTAAAAAAATGTAAATACAGCTTATGATGTGGGCATGATAAATCCGATTTTTCAAAAAATAGGATTTCTTATCATGTTCAGATGCCCTAATTTAAAAGTTGATTTTCAGCTATTTTAAAAACCAATTCTTCCGGTGGCAAACACATTTTATCATTACAAGCCTGAAATTTTAGCCGAATTGACATCAGGTTGGTTTTAGAAGAACTAGGAATTTCCTTTTTCAAAGGAATATCTCCTATCAATTGCCCCCGTAAACGAACCGTTCCCTGATAAAGTGCCAAAGTCGCTTGCTGAAATGAAAGCTGAAGATAATCTGGTTTGGGGTAAGATATTGATTTGATATACCTTCCCGCTGCCGTTTTATCAAGACTAACAGACGTGGGAATCAAGTTTTTTTGTAGCGGTTGATGGGCATTAATATGCCATCCATCTTGTATATTCAATTCGACATTTAACCAAATTGCCTGATCATCATTATCCAATTTCACAGTTGCTTTCACGGCACCGTGAGCACCATACTGTCGCATACCGACTTCGCCGTGAAGTAATTCATCAGCCGCTAGTAGCATATAAGCATAACTACTTGGTTGTTCTACTATCGCCCCTGAAAAGGCATTAAGTGTCGCATTGGCTTTATCACGATAATCTTCAATGCCAGTGCGAGCAGCTAATTTGCCTAAAACACGTACTGCAACGGCATTACCAGATGGAATTGCACTATCTTCAGGGCTTTTTGGACGCGCAATCAATGGGATATCGTTTTCCCGATTCATAAAAAAACCACCCTGCGCCTTATCCCAAAAATGTAATAACATACCATCCGTTATTTCCCGCGCCTTATCTAGCCAATGGCTATCATAACTGATATCATAGAGTGTAATCAGTGCCTCAGCAAAGTAAGCATAATCTTCCTGATGAGCAGGGATCGCCGCATTTTTATGGACATAAACACGTAACAATTCGCCCCGCCCTGGCTTGAGTTTTGACAAAATAAAAGTCGCTGCCCCCTGCGCCGCTTCAAAATAACGCTGATCTTTTAAAATATCGCCTGCCAGTGCCAGGGTAGTGATCATCATGCCATTCCAAGCCGTGATGATTTTATCATCACGCAAAGGCGGTTCGCGCTTATCTCGAATAGGGCGTAACTTTTCGCGAATAATATCCACTTTTTCAATAAGTTGCAACAAAGCATCTTCTTTCGCGTATTTTTCTAAAGAGACGGGCAAGTAAAGGATATTTTTACCTTCAAAATTACCAGACGCTGTGACACCATATAAATCTAATGCCAACTCTGCCTCAGTTTCATTTAAAGCGGCGCGTATTTGTGCCGGTGTCCATAAAAAAAATAAACCTTCTTCACCTTCGCTATCTGCATCAGTGGCTGAATAAAAACCGCCTTCAGGGGAAAGCATTTCCCGCAAAATATAATCCAAGGTTTGTCTGGCAACAGTAGCATAAATAATATTACCTGTCAATTGATAAGCTATCAAATAAGCGCGTACAAGATGAGCTTGATTATAAAGCATTTTTTCAAAATGAGGTGTTAACCAATGAGCATCTGTCGCGTAGCGATGAAAGCCGCCACCGATTTGATCATAAATCCCGCCCTGCGCCATTGCATCTAAACTTTTAAGGGCAACTGCTAGAGCTTCTTTATTATCATGATACGCGACTTCCAGTAACAATAATAACCAGGTTTCTTGTGGAAATTTAGGCGCGTTACCAAATCCGCCCAGAAATTCATCATGTCTTGCCAAAATCTCATTAACGGCATTTGAAATGGCTTTTTTCCCCAATTGACGTGCCTCACCACTGGCAGCGGTTACTTGATTCACCAGCTTAGTAATATAATTGGCTTGTTCCAGGATTTTAGGGCGTTGCTGTTCCCAAATCTGCGTCACTTGTTTAAGTAAATGGGTAAATTGCTCAGGCGGAAAATAAGTTCCCCCAAAAAATGGTTTACCCTCTGGTGTCAAAAAACTAGACATGGGCCAACCTCCACGCCCTGCTATCATCGTTACGGCGGTCATATAAACATCATCAACTTCTGGACGCTGTTCGCGATCCACTTTAATACAAACAAAATGCTCGTTCATCAAACGCGATATGTCAATATTATCAAAGCTTTCCCGTTCCATGACATGACACCAATGACAGGTAGAATAGCCAATGGAAAGAAAAACAGGCTTATTTTCCAAACGGGCTTTTTCAAAAGCCTCATTTCCCCAGGCAAACCAATTAACCGGATTATGAGCATGTTGCAATAGGTATGGAGAATTTTCTAAAATCAGCCGATTCGTAAATATTGGCTGATTTAATGCCGAAAGATGTTCCGTTCTGGGTTGATAATTTTGCCCCTTTGCTATAAACGCCGATTTGAGCGAGTCGCTTAATACCTTTGAATAGGTTGCAATGCCAGGCAAGGCATTTTCATCACTATATGACATAGTTAATAATAATATTCCATAAATGAAAAAAAAGAGTTGTATCCTTCGAGTCGTTTTTCGTTGTAGCATTGATATCTTTGTAAAAATAGTAGTAGAGCTCAAATTCTAATAAAACAGACGCATTGTAACACAACAATGTCATCATAGCTATTCTTTACCACAGGTTCCACCTGGGGTAACTTGAACAAAAAAAAACGGCAGCCTAAACCAAAGGTTTAAACTGCCGTTACAAAAATCCCTAAAAGAGATTTAAACAAACAACACCTAAATTTTAATCACAAGGCATACCAAACATCCATTGCTCATCACCGTTTTGATAAATCAACAGCAAATCATCTATTCCATTGCCCGTCAAATCAGCAATGGGTTCAACTTGCAATGTATCCGTTGGTGTTGTGGTGCTTGGATCAACCACATAATTGATCACGCCACAGTAACGTTGATCATCAAAGACAAAGTCTATAAAGCCATAAGCACCAATATTGACTTCTTCAGCCCCAGCGTATAATAGCTCAGGATAAGCAACACCTGGATATAGCGATTGTCCACGCATATTACCCTCTTGATCACTGAATATCAGATCTAATGAAATACTGATATAAGGCGAATCAAGTATTGACAATCCCGTTTCAGCATCATCATCCAATTTCAACGTCCACCAATTGGGACGAATACTGAACCACTCACCTTCAACAAAAGGATTATCAACTCGGACATTACCATTCGTTTGTACGCTAAACTCATGAATCTCAAAGTCTAACAAGATAGACTGTAAGGCAATAGGTCCTTGTAGTGCTGGCTGTGTCAACACCTCTAAACCCGTTTCCGTCGTCCAATATATACTTTCTGCATCACCCAACTTAAAGCCAGCAGAATCCCCTGCTTTCTTAACCGAAGTCGGCAAGATACAAGCACGTATATTGACATCGTCAAAGTCAACGGTCAATTCTAAGCATCCTGCTTCATCGTTTTGTAACAATGTCCAACCATTGTCTTTGAACAGCGATAAAGCATTAATTGCCGATAACACACCTTCACCTGGATCTAATACATCATCTGACAAATCAGTGCGTCGAGGATAAAGTATGCCTTCCAAAGGTACGCCGAGTAACTCTGGCAACAACTCTATCAGTTCCAGATCAGCGGGAATAGCACCAGAATGAGTAAAACGCACATTGCCTTTAAACTGCACACCTTGAGCCAATTGTACGTTATTACTAATCCTCACATTAGACAGTTCACAATCAGCCAAAATAATGGTATCTTCCAATATCGCCGGAAATTCTGGATCACCAATGAGTCTGCCCTTAGCAATACCACCTTTCATGCGGAAATTAGGAGCTAAACGGACATTTATCAGAGTCACATCATCATCTAACTCTACGCCCTCACCCAAAATCACATCTGTCACTTGACTACCCTTTCGGATTCTCAGATTAGTCAGCGTGGCAGGACCTTCAGAATCACCAGTAGTGACACCCTCTAAAATACCACCTGCAATAGTTGCATTTGCTGCAAAACGTGGATTTATAAACACACCAGCCACTTTACTATTGTTGGTGATATTGCCTGACAACTGGCACCCATCTTCACAAACCAATTCACCGCCAACAAACTCAAAGTCAACCATTTCACCTTTAACAGTCGCATTACCGGAAATTCGACCACCGCGCAATACAGCACCGGCTTCGATAGTCACACCAGATACCGTGCCTTGATTATCATTATCACCTTCAAGCGTGGCACCTGAAATGGTGGTACCTGGATTAATAGTGACATTTCTTAACACTTTACCTTGGCTGCTACACATACCGCTAATCACACCAGTCGAGGGGCAAGCACTGACACCACCGCCTCCACCACTGTAACTACCTCCAGTACCGCTTGTTCCACCACCAGAGGTAGAAGTTCTACCCTGGGTAGTATATATCCTTACCTGTATGGTCGAAGTGGTACTTGGATTCAGCTGCGAAGTCGCCGTAACGGTAATAATCTCGGTTTCACCCATCGATGAGTTCATCGTAACGTTTAGCCGCAATTCATTACTGGCTAACCCTTTTAGCCTCTTTATAGACGGTAATTTTGTCAAAGGTAAACCGAGCGAATCCGTCACACTAATCGTATAAGCATCGGTGTTTAAGCCCTCGTTCTTCAAAGTAAATATCAAAGAAACGATAGAACCCGCCGGCTTAGATAAATTACCAGGACCCGTTAGAGCCACTGCATAAGTCGCCTTACTTGAGCAAGTTTCATATTCACCAAGCAATGTTGATAAGTCTACACCAGGATCAAGTTTGACTTTGGAAAGATCAGCGCAGATCATGACTTTACCTGTTGTCTCAAGTATCCGACTATTATTTCCAGTCAAATCAATGATACCACCAGGACCCACTGCCAAAATAATATTACCCGTTGCCGTGACAACGTTGCCACCCACATTGCTGAGATCTATATTTCCATTCGCAGAAACAATAGTCACTTCACCAGCATTGACGCTTGTCTCAATACCTGGTACATTCAGGACTCCTTCATTCACTGTCGCATTACCTTTCGGTGTATCTGTGACAGAGACTTGCACGTTAGCAGTTGCTCTTATATCTGGATCCGCTTGTGAAGTCGCGCTGATGGTAATCATATCTTTAGCAGTGGGTGTCGCCGGTAAGGTGACGTTCAGTACTAATTCAATGCTGGTTAGCTCAGCAACTTGATCTGTCGTGGCTGGTAATTGACTTAAAGTCCAACCGGCTGAATCAGTGACACTGATATCATAAGTATCCGCTTCAGCACCGTTATTAGTCAGCGTTAATTTCACGGCTAAAGTTTCACCAGGCTCGCCTATTAAAGCACCAGGACCGGTAATAGACACATCGCGCAAGATTTTACTTTGAGCGACCACAATATCAGTGGCTTCAATAATATCAGACAGTTCCACGCCATCATCTAATTTCACATTATCAGCAAAGATATTGACTTGACCACCGGCTTTCAAGAGGTCAGTACTGCCAGACATATTAACACTGCCCCCTTCACCAACGGCTATCGTAATACTACCCGTCGCAGTTATAGCCGTTTCTGTGATACCGCTGAGATCGAGGTTACAATCATCGCCACAGAAAATCTCAATGTCGCCACCTTCGATGACTGTGTTAGCACCTGATAAGTCAATGTTAATGGGTTCAATTCTGACCCAGCCATTTTTACCATTTTTGCTACAATTTATATTGCCACCCTTGCCAGCTTTCATGATCCCATTGCTCAAATGAACATTGGGTAAGGAAACTAACCAGAGATTGCCACCGTCACCACCGATTTGACCACTTCCGCCACCGGTGCAGTTACCACCGTTACCCGCAATTGCTTGGGCACCGTCTTTATTATTTAAATGACCAGGACCACCAAGTTTACCCCAGAGTTGGGTTAAACCGCCTTTACCGCCTTTACCAGGCGAAGTGCCGGTCATATCACCGCCATTACCAGCTTGAATGACACCGTTATTAGTCGTATTGCGTCCTAAAACAAGAGCATTACCACCAGGTGCGCCATATTGGGTACCTTCACCACCATTACCCGCAATGATTTTACCTTCATTAAGGATGGGACCACCTGAACCGTACCACCACCAGTCGCCAGCTTTTCCATGTTTTTTGAATTTGCTTCCCACTTTCAAAATAACACTTGCACCGGCATTGGCACATTCTGCGGAGCCAATAGCATTTTTGTTCGTACAAGAGCTTGCACCAGTCATTTCATCATCACCGAGTAAACCAATAATATTCCCTCGGTTTTGGATGTAATCCGTTGCTTGGATTTCCAAAGGTGTACCACGTCTATCCATACTTTTAAGTTCACCACCTTGTTCAACGCACAGCGTTTTCACTTGGGCAAAAGGAATACCATAGATAAAGTGTTCACTATTAATCCGCACAATATCAAGCGCAGTTGGACGATTAGGTGCAGCAATACCTGACGGATCTGGATTTTTCAAGCGTGTCCAAGCATTAGAATCACCGGTATAACTCCCGTCAGATGCTTGTGTTGCCCACTTATTACCCTCACCATTACTTTCAATGGTAATATTCTCATCGTCGCAATTCGCTGGCATAACCGCCGTCCCACTCAATGCGACATCAACCGCAGTGGCACCAAAAGTAATGTTTAAGTTAGCCTGTTTTGTACCTTCCGAACTCGGCATGAAAGACATATTGAGATAGCAGGATTCATTTGGATACAACACCTTTTTCCAGGCACACCAAGACCACTTATGACCGGTAAAGTCGCCAATATCCCCCGTCAGTCCAATATTATCTAAATGCACATTGATATTACCCGTATTTTTGATACCAAACGGTTGGTAATCACTAGAACTACCCACCTTTACGGTGTCAAAATTGTGTGAACTTAGGGAAACCTCAAGATTAGGTTCACCAGAATCAACGGCAGCAGCCTGTAATGGTATGGTTTCCGTCGTGCTATCAGTGTATGTCACCGTCAGTTCAGCACTCTTCGTACCCACTTCGGATGGCGTAAAGACTGCCTCAAACCAACAAGATGAGTAAGACCAATTTCGCCATGAACCGTGATAGCATTGGATTTTTTTAATGTCAAATTCACCCGCATCACTGCCCGTAGGTGTGATAGTTTCTATATGAAGTGCATCACAACCCCTAGCGGAACTATAGACACTCTGGTACATAGAGGTAGAACTACCAACGAGTTCAGTACCAAAATTAGGTTCATAAGGCCAAGTACTGAAATACTGCTTATAATTGCCTTGACACCAACCAAGCCCATTACCCGTCAACTCAACGCTAACTGTTGATGTATCAGGATCATTAGAAGGAATGGAAAGCGTACCGGATTGTGCAGCAGTAGAGACTGGCGAAAACTTCATTGTCACCGTACATTCGCCTGCTTCTGAAACGTTTTGACTGGAACAATTGTCATTTACGATCTCAAAGCCATCGCCTGAAACAGTGATTTGCCCTATTTCCAAAGCAGCATTGCCGGTATTACGAACCGTTACCTTTTGTGAATCTGAACTAATACCCACTTGAATGTCACCAAAATTGACTTCCATTGCCTCAACTTCAATATTAGGTATAGGCGGATCGACAGCCTCACCCTTCAAGGGAATTTCCAATGTTGGCATATCAGAATCATTAGAAGGTACGGAAAGCGTTGCTACCTTTTCGCCGGCAAGCTCTTGAGCTACAAACTGCGTTTTAAATGAGCAGAATTGATCTTGACTCACTGTATAACCTGAACAAAGATCAGAACCGAAATCAATACCGGCATCACCTGAAATACTGATAGAACCTATCTCCAAATCAGCTTCACCCGTATTAAATAACTTTATGGTTTGTATATCTGATGATTCACCAATAACAATTGCACCAAAATCGTGTTCAGTAATACTGGCTCCGATATTTGGAATGGGGATATCAACGCCCTTACCTGTCAATGGCAGTGTTAAGGAGGTAGGATTACCATACTCATCATTAAAAGGTATGGAGATGTTTAGCTCTTTGGTACCAACTTCTCTGGGTCCAAAAACGAAGGTTAATTCACACCTTGCAGAAGGATCATCAAGTGTTGCCATAACACTTAATTCAGTGTTAGAACAGGCATCGGTGAGCTGGAACTCAGTAACCGTAATTGGATTACCAAGATCATCAAAAGTTTTATATCCAAAAGCAGTCGATGCGTTGCCAAACTCATCAGTAGTGGTCGTCACGTTGCCAAATACATCAATGAGTCCCAACTGTATAGAACTATTACCATCATTGATGATATTAAATGGCTTTTCCCCGGATAACGTGTCAACATTAACGGAGCCAAAATCATGCGAGATTGGCTCAATCGTTAGATTAGCAGCCAGGGCATAGCTATTAACAAGCATGGCACTTGTTAGTAATAGCCAATTAAGGCGGTTAAACCGCCTGGGTGGAAAAGTGCCTAGAGGCACCTGGTGTTGATTATCCCATTTTTGTAACGCGACGGGATCGCGCTTCCTGGGATGTGAGCATAACATTGTTATTCTCCTATTAGTCATTAAAGTAAGTAATTTAGGAATTGTTCATGTCAGTCTATCTAAAGAGCAACTCCATATCTGTTAGTATAATCTCTAAAATAAAGATATTCAAGTTTTTTTGAAATTTTTTTAAAATAATTTTAAAAATAATGACAAGGATTATATATAATAAGGGGTTTAACAGTGGAATTTTAAATTTGAAATGATTTTGCGATTTATTTTTATAGCCTTTATAGCGAACTACATCTATTGTAGGGGCAATCCTTTATGGTTGCCCTTTTTGGTATTTCACCCAAATAAAAAACGCTATATATACTATATTTTCGTCGCTAAACAAATTAAAAGGATATGAACATGCTAAAAAAGAAAAAAATTGATAAAGAACGATTAAACAAGACCGTTATTGATGCTCGCAAAAACCAAGAACAGCGGGAACGTGGCTATCGAGAACAAGCACTCAAGCTATATCCTTGGATATGCACACGCTGCACACGCGAATTTAATCGCCAAAATATTATTGAACTCACAGTCCATCACAAAGATCACAATCATGATAATAATCCCACTGACGGCAGCAATTGGGAACTATTGTGTATCTATTGTCATGAAAATGAACATTCACGGTCTTTGGATGCTGAATATGGTGAATTGGTATCCGACAACCAGCCAAAACAATCAGCTACCCATACACCCTTTGCTGATCTCAAGGCTTTATTAAATAAAAATACTTGAGGTATACTGCGGTAATTTAACTTTTCTATCTAAGGATGGTGGGCAATAAAAAGACATTGCCCACCCTACATAAAAGTTTTAAATTGTAGCCGCGTTTGGAATCCAAAGCTTTAGCTTTGCATTCCCAAAATATCTCAATAACCAGGAAACAATCAATGGGAAAACTTGAAGAAAGCCGTGAACAACACGGTAAAATTGATCTTACTTTTCTGATAAAACCGATTATCGCTTGTATTCAAGAAGATAATCAGCGTCTATTAAGGGAAAGCAATGGTAAAATTTATGTGCTCACAGATGAGATTATTAAGCATATTGTCGATAACCAAGAACTCGTGGAAAAAATACGTAGTGAAGGTAATCTTTTTTCCGATACAAAATATGCCGATGCAATTGCAACCTGGCATAAAAATACTCATGTTGCGGAAAATCAGGGCAAAGAAATAAAACTTCTGGAAGAAGTCATTTATCAGGCTCTCCAATCTCAATTAGCAGGCAAAGAGGCGAATTTTTTTGGACAAAGTGCTACCTCCTACTTTAGTGCCCTCACATCACTGGCTAGTCGAAAAATGGAAGTAGGCATTCCTCAATATGCTGTATTTCCCGATGCCCAATTGTCAAAAACATACCCAGGCACGAAAGCCCTATTGCGTGTTCCCCGACACACGTTCCAAATGACAGGCTATTTGTCGGAAGCATTATTCAAAGCAGTCATGCAGGCGATTATATCCAAATTGGAGCAAGAATTGCCCGAGGAAGAAATTGACGACATCATTGAGTTAGTTGAAACAGGAACAAAAGATAATGCTAACTGGCTCAGTGTTGCTCAAAACGTATTTGAACAAAATGCTTATGGCAGAATACGGAGAACTTATAGCTGTTGTGTTTTGGAAAAAATGGCTGAAAGCCTGGATGAAAAATCTTCCGCCATTCCTTATATTCGCCGGGTAAGCGACTTTAATGAACTGGTTCAAGGTACATTACCAGAAAGTGAACTTTCGGCGGCTGATTTAATATTACATTTTCCCACTATTGAGGGCACCGGGGAAATGCTATTTGATGTGATGGTAGAATTTTCTCATGCTCATGCCCTCAATGCGCTACCTTTTTGGTTTAAATTCAATGAGTTACTATCGGAATCAGCCAGTGGGGATAGCATTACAACTACCCTGGGGCAACACTTTAAAATGAATGGCAAAGTGCTTAACCAAGGTTTTAACTCAGTATTTGAGTTTCATCTCAGCAAACTCACCCAGTTGTCAAATCAGATTGAAG
The DNA here is from genome assembly GCA_003645255.1 of Gammaproteobacteria bacterium. Classification (GTDB taxonomy): domain Bacteria; phylum Pseudomonadota; class Gammaproteobacteria; order Beggiatoales; family Beggiatoaceae; genus QNES01. The sequence goes on along the minus strand of QNES01000062.1, from coordinate 9,687 downwards.
CTGCACGCACTCAAAAAAAAGACTTACCCAGTGAGCTTGAAATACGTAAGGTGTTACAGGTTGCCGTTCTTTATTATGTTGTGTTTCGTGACGATCCTGCCAAACCGAGAAACGCGCTGACGAATTACAAGGCACTGAAAAAGCATCTCATGAGCTTTATCGCCAAACAAGACAGTTTGGAAAATATTTTAACACGTATAGCAGGGTTATTGGGTGAAAAAATCATACTTGATAACAACAGGGCTATCCGGGGCGATTTCAAAAGACTGTTGCAAAGCCGCAAACTGGATAGTTTCCACTCGAAGCAGAAACTCTATCTGACGATTTCCAAAGGAATTCTTGAGCAAACTGATAAAATAATAGATGCTGATCCTATTGTGCCACCGCCCTCGCAACAGTATGAAAGTACCTATCTGGTATTTTTGAAAGTCACACGTCATGCAGAAGTAGATCATCGCACCTTAGTTAAGTTACCCATCAGCTTCACAGAATCATTGCATTATCTCACCATTGATTCAGATAATCCTGGACAAAAAAGAGGAATGAGGCGGGATATTAATCGCAAAGTGCTGGGGGTACTTTTCACTCCCAGAGATAATGATATGCGGCTTTTTTCCTTGCCATTCAATGACTTAAGCAATCTCTTTATTTCTTATGACCGAGAACAGATCAATGGAATTGATCAGAAAACGCGCTTTAAAGATGACTATCTTGCTGGACTTGCCCAGCTTATTTATCTATTATTAGTGTATGGTGTATTTAAGGGCATTGAACGTATTGAGCGTGAAACTCAACAAACAGATAAATCTGCCATTAGCCATAATCAGCGAACCCTGTTAATGTTGCTATCGTTATTTTCGTCATCCCCCCAAATGCGGATATCAAAAGATGGCAAGCAGAATCCAGAATATGTGGAAGAACGCTTTACCCATGATGCCCATAAAGCCGTTGAGCATCTAATTAGACAATATATGCCGACTAAAAGTCAGGGGTTTAAGCTTCTTCACTCGGAAGATTGGGATAAATTTGTTAAACAGAATTATACCCCGCAACAAATAAAAGAACAAGCGAAGAAGCACATTCAACTGGAAATGAATAGGGATCACCGTGCTGCCAACATTATAGAAGGGCTTTCTTCTGGTTTAGAAGCCCTGTGGCAATTACCCCAAGAGCCGAGCCTCAAAAAAGTTGCCATTCTAATTGTTAGCTCGCGCTTATGCGATACGACGCGCCAACGTGCTATGGATGATCGTAAAGTCATGTTTGGTGAAATTCACCGTTTTGTACATGAAGTTCAGAACGCTCATAACCAGCTCAATCACTTTTATCGCCATCAAGCGGTGCAAGCGTTTTGCGATGATATGAACATCACTGAGAGTTTTTCAATACCCTCGGTGTTATTTAACCATGTTCGGGCATTATATCATGAGGGCTTTTGTGATGTGATGATTGTAACCAAGGTGCCTTTCACGCGCCGCATACGCATGACAACAGGTGAAAAAACGACTTATATCAACCCCCAAATCCTTCAAGCCTGGCATACAGAAATACCAGCACTTCGGATTTACCCCCTCTTTACCCAAAAGTCATATGGAATCCGCTTTACACCCAGCCAAGCGAACCAACCCATGTTTTTGCCGTATAACCAAACTTATGATGAACCGATTGAATCTGATAAAAGCACCTTGTTTCGAACCGCTTCAGTGCTGACTAATAGGATTGTTGGAAGAAGTGGCGCGGATGATAAGCTGCATAGTGGTTTGACTGATTACCTATTTCGGATTTACCCGGAAACGATGCCAATTCAAAGTGAAGCGATGGCAATATTAAGTCATTCTACTCAAGCGCAAGCGTGTTTATACGAAATCCTAAGATTTCTACATGCCAACGCCTACGAACAACACCTGAAAATCGGTCAGAACAAAGAAAAACCGTTAGCCGCCAAACTAGACGCGCTTGAAATTATTCTGGGAGACGGGGATGAAAGTATTGGGCATCAAGTGGCAGAAGCACTCAAATTTCCAAAAACGAAAATCGCTGGGGTTAATAATCAAACCCATTATTTTTCAATTAATATGATTGCCCTACTCAAGCATTTGGAAAATCAATCAAAAAATGGCTAACGGTCTTTTCAATCCCCAAAAAGAAGATACCTTCTTACTGACTTATGACATGGAACTAAACGAACAAGATCGATTAACCATGAAACGTCTTGAAGGTATTTTTGGGATTGGGCAACTACGGGGTTATCCTATAGAACTCCTCACATTAAGTGCTTGCCAAACAGCGATGGGAGATAGCCAGGCTGCATTAGGGCTTGCAGGTGTCGCCTTTAAATCCGGCGCACGGAGTGTCCTTGCCACCTTATGGAATGCTGATGAACCCAGAGCCGCTGAATTAATGCGTCGATTTTATCAACTATTACAAACGAGTTCCTCCAAGGCACAAGCTTTACAAACCGCCCAACAACAAATGTTGGACATAATTGTTGTTAAACCCAAAGACATCGAAAACAAAAGGAAAAAGTGATTTGTAATAGAAGAGCAGACGGCAATAGGATGATGGCAAACCATTGGGCATCATTTATTCTTATTGGTAATTGGTTTTCATATTAGAATAAACTCGTTTCCTAATATTAGGAATAATTTGATGTGTTAAAACGCAGTCAAAATATAGGGTGGGCAAGTCCTTGTGCCCACCAACCGTTAAAAAAAGTCCAAAATTTACCTGTTAGTAGTAAATGTTAAAAGACTCATGCGTACCTATTTAAATGAATCATAAAATCATGTATCAAGAATTTTTTAAAGCTTTTGAAAATGTTGAAAATTTAGGCGGTAAAGCTTGGGAACATGCCATCGCCATTGATTTATTAAACAATAGCAACATTAAAGATTGTTCCATTCACTGTTTTCATTATCAACAAATGTTTGAATGTTTTTTTAAACATATTTTGGAAACAAAAAGCAAATTTGGTGCTTATTCTAAATCGCACAAACTCAACAATTTACTAGAAGAACTGATTGCTGCTACCGTATTTAAAACGAATAAATCCAAATATCGAAGTGACTTAACCGTCATTACAGTTTGTGCTGAAGAATATAGATATAATTTTGATATAGACTGCCAAGGCTATCTTGAAAGCGTTGCTGTCTGTAATGAATTAATCAAAGAACTCATCGAATTTGAAAAAGAGTGAGCGTAGGGTTATTGATAATAAGGAGCTTAAAGATGATCTTGTAGAAGATATAAAGAAATTCAAGAAGATGGATGGTATTGGGTAGCCAATACCAGTGAACCAAAAGCGGCTATTATAACCAAGCCGTTGTTATTTAAACTGATCAAATCGGTGAGTAATTATGGATTCCAACCCGCTTAACCCTGTTTGGAAGGCTTATCAAGTCTCTACAGAGTGTTTTAAGATTAGTCAAGAAGTCATCAAACAACAAAAAGCTGAGTTGTTTAGGAACGTGCACGAAATAACTTAGACAACTCGGTTTTATGAGGCTGCCTCTTTAGGGACTGCGGTATAATTCCATTGTCCTAAATAATCATCAAATACAATTCGCATTGATTTTTTAAACCCGGCAGCAACTGTTCTACCAGTTTCGTAAACTCTGTTGAAAATACTAGCAACCACTTTTAAACCTGTTTTTGTCGTTGTTTTCTCTACTAACTCTTTCATGAGTTGATGTGATGTCAGAATGACACCTTGCTATGTATTGGAATGATCATTCTCCACCCCATTTTCAGGCTAAATACGGTGATTATGAAATCACCGTAGATATTAATACCGGGGTAGTTGAAGGAAAATTTCCAAAAAGAGCATTGCGTCATGTATTGGAATGGTACGAATTGTATAAAGATGAATTACTTGAAGATTGGGATTTGTGTGAAAAACAAGAAATGCCAAATCCGGTCAAACCGCTGGAGTAAGGTATGTTTTTACATATAATTGAAGCGAAATATCTATCAGATTATAAGATAGAAGTCTTATTTAACAATGGGCAAAAAGGCGTTGCTGATCTAAGTCGTATTTTAAAAGGCAAAATATTTGAGTCATTAAAAGAAAAAACGGTATTTGCTCAACTCAAAATAGATAAAGAACTTGAAACCATCGTTTGGCAAAATGGGGCGGATTTAGCACCCGAATTTATCTATTATCAAATATTTAAAAATGAACCACAATTGCAGATACAGTTTAAACAATGGGGATATATTGCCTAACGGTTGCAAACAGACTAAAACTTGATGGTTTAACTGAACAGGAAAACCAACAAGCACTCAGTTTGTGTTTTGTTTGGAAATGCTTAAATGAATGCCCTGCATTATGATGATTAGGTGTCATTATGACGCAGGGCATCATAGAAAGCATGATCTCCACACAACTTACTGCGTTTCCCAAACTCTGGAAATGATAAAGTTCTGGAAATGACTTAGGAACGAAATTTCTGATTCAGACAAAAAGTACAACGGCTTAAAAAACACGTTCTAAGAAAGAAACTATGACTACCATACCCTTTACCGAAACCATTAATATAGAAATCAATCCAAAAATAAAAAAAATCATTCAGCACAAGTAAAAATGATGTCAATGAGTACATTTCTCATCAACGCGGCTTATGAAAATGCCAAACTTGCCCACCCTACATTTTGACTGAAGCCGCTGCCCTGTTGAAAAACGTGGTTATAATCTATCCTGTCTCATGAGAGAAAATGAGTAAGAGCCATATTCCAACTAACTTTTAACAACCAAGAAGGAGAAAACTATTGTTCAAAGCAATTAGGACCCCTAATACGCGAATCAAGAAATCCGATTTTTTCAAAAATCGGATTTCTAACTCATTTCAATCCTGCAGCCATGTAGGGTGGGCAAACGTGTTTTTGTGTACATCGGCATTTATTTCAGATGACATTTGTGAATCGATTCATTTTCGGTTTTAATGAAATGCCGTTGCACTAAAAACACCTTGCCCACCCTACCTGGCTTTTAAAATAATCCAGGCATTAACAAAGCTTGCATTTTTTGATCAATTATGTTCTAATGTTCACCAAATGTTATTATTTAACTGAAATTAAGTTCATCCATAACATTATTATGATATTTTAGCCAACATCGCTTTTTAGATTATTTCTTTAGACTTGGATAAGTGTTTGCCTGATAGACATGATATAATAATTGATTTAAAAATAATATCGTGCGATAATCTATATTATTCATCAATTTAAAATGAGAAAACCACTTTATGCATCTGTCTGATATTCTCAAAGATTCTTATCACGGATTATTACAATTTGAACCGGCTGAAATACAAGCATTAGAGCAAGCCGTTTTCATAAAAGAAAGTAGGGGAAAACAACTCCCTTATGTACTTTGCTTAATTCGCCAAAAACATATTCAGTTGAAACCAGAAGAAATTATTCGTCAACTGTTTTTGCAGCGTTTGATGAAACGCTATGATTATCCAATTGAACGTATTGGTGTTGAAGTGCCGATTGCTTTTGGTTCCCAAACTAAACGGGCTGATATTGTTATTTTTGACAAAGATCGCCCTACCGTTCCTTATATCATTGTTGAGCTAAAAAAACCTAAGCACAAAGATGGCAAAGAACAATTGCGTTCTTATTGCAACGCTACCGGCGCGCCGATGGGTATTTGGACTAATGGCACTGATCCCATTGAAATCTATCATCGCAAAGTTCCCAATTATTTTGACAAGCTGACACATATTCCAAATGCTTATCAAACGCTCAAAGATTTGCTTCAAGAAGATTTTACTCTTGATGATTTGATTAAAGAGGATGCACTCAATCAGGGCAAAAAAACGCTCAAAGATGTGATTGAGGAAATGGAAGACGAAGTGTTAGCCAATGCCGGTGTTGATGTCTTTGAAGAATCGTTTAAGTTAATTTTTACCAAGTTATATGATGAATTTACTTCAGCCAATAGTTTAAAACGCAAACGCCCGCTACAATTTCGCGTTGGCGTAGACACTGAGGCTGAAGTTCATGCCAAAATTCAAAAACTGTTTGAACAAGCCCAAGAAAAATGGGAAGGTGTTTTTCCACCCGATGCGGTTATTGAACTCAGTGTGTCACATTTACCGACTTGTATTTCTTATTTACAAAAATATAAGTTATTTAACAGCAACTTAGATATCATTGATGAAGCCTTTGAATATCTCATCAATAAAACATCTAAGGGCGAAAAGGGGCAATATTTTACGCCACGCTATGTCATTGATTTGTGCGTGAAAATGCTTAATCCTAAATCTAGTGAAACGATCATTGATACGGCTGCCGGTTCTTCCGGCTTTACGGTGCATAGCATTTTTCATGTTTGGACACAATTTTTACAGCAAGAGGGCAAGGATGAAAGCCATTTATTCACTGCTGAAAATAAGCCATCGCACTATATTGACTACGTCAGAAAAAAAGTTTTCGCCATTGATTTTGATGAAAAAGCGGTGCGCGTGGCGCGTTGTCTCAATTTAATCGCCGGAGATGGGCAAACCAATGTCTTGCATTTGAACTCCTTAGATTGGGAACGCTGGAAAGAAACCACTGACGAATGGAAATGGATTGATAGATATAATGATGGTTTTAAGCGGTTGCGTAAATTGACAGTTGATAAAAAAGGTGAAAACTTTCGGGATTTTACCTTTGATGTATTAATGGCGAATCCACCATTTGCCGGCGATATTAAAGATACTCGACTGATTCATAAATATGAACTGGGGAAAAAACCTGATAGTCGCACACCGAGTAAATCTAAAAAGAAATCGAGTAAAGGCTGGCAAGAAAAAATTTCCCGTCATATTTTGTTTATTGAACGCAACCTGCATTTTTTAAAGCCGGGCGGGCGAATGGCGATTGTCTTGCCGCAGGGCATGTTTAATAACAGTTCCGATTATTATATTCGTGACTTTATTGCCAAACAGTGTCGCATTTTAGCAGTTGTTGGTTTACATCCCAACACGTTTAAACCCCATACTGGCACCAAAACTAGTGTCTTGTTTGTGCAAAAATGGAATGATGATCCCAAAACAGGTACATTATGTCCACATTGTGAAGATTACCCGATTTTCTTTGCCACCCAACAACATAAGGGCAAGAATAATTCCGGCGACAAGGTGTTTGCGCGTGATATAGAAACGGGCGAATTATTGTTAGACAGGCATGGACATTATTTTGTTGAGCATGATTTGTTCAGCACGGATTTAAAAAATGGTTCAAAAACGGCAGACGGAATTGTGGAAGCGTTTATTGAATTTGCTAGTAAAGAGGGCTTAAGTTTTTTTGATTATAGCCCATTCGACGAAGTGAAGTATCGGGATTTGTTGGATGGGCTGGAAATCGTTGAAATAACCCTTGATGAGGTTAAGAAACATGAAAATTTTAGGCTAGACAGTGAATTTTTTTTGAAAAAATACCTAGAAAATAAAGCCATTTTACAAAAATTTGACTTGCTTGAAATACGAGATATAGCTGATATTGTCACTAATGGACATACTCCATATGGAAGAAATTTAACAGTGGGTGAAATTAAATTTGTCACTGCTGAATTCATACAAGATTTCATTATTAAGAAAGTATCTAAGTTTATTTCTAAAGAAGAACATGAAAATTACTTAAAAAGAAGTAAGCTAGAAAATGGTGATATTATTTTTTCAATTAAGGGAAAAATTGGAAATGCCGTGCCTATATTTGATTTAACGGATGAACTTAACATAAATCAAGATGTTGCTAGATTAAAAATTAAAACAGAATTGAATTATTTTTATATTTCTGCTTTTTTAAATTCCAAATATGGGAAGCTTCAAACTGAAAAGGAAGCAACTGGACAAATTAATCCATTTCTAGCATTAGGTAATCTAAAATGTTTAAAAATTCCTTTTCTTTTTGAATATTTTCAAAAGCACATAGAATCATTGATTAGAAGTGCGTATTTAAAACGAGAAAAAAGCAAAACCCTCTACACCCAAGCCGAATCTCTCCTACTACAAGAACTCGGCTTAAACAATTGGCAACCAACTAAAGAAGCAGTCGCCATTAAAAATCTCTCTGCCAGTTTTGGGGCAACGGGGCGGTTGGATGCGGAGTATTATCAGCCTAAGTATGATGAACTGCTCAGTAAAATTAATCAAAACGCGACTTATGTCAAACAAATTAAAGATATTCAAACCTTTAATATGCGTGGTTTGCAACCTAAATATGTCGAAAATGGAGAGATTAAAGTTATCAATAGTAAGCACATCAAAGAACAAAACCTTGATTACGATAATTTTGAAGCGACTGATATTGCAAGTTATGTTGAACGAGCAAGTGTTTTGAAAAATGATATTTTGACTTATACCACAGGAGCCAATGTTGGCAGAACAAATATTTATTCAAGAAAGGATAAAGCTTTAGCAAGTAACCATGTCAATATTTTGCGTATAAAAAATGAAAAACCGCTTTATGTTGCTTTTGTCATGAACAGTTTAATTGGTAGAATACAAACTGAAAGATTAGTAACAGGAAGCGCACAAGTTGAGCTTTATTCTAAAGACATAGAAGGTTTTATAATTCCTTTTGTAAACGTTACTATTCAAAATAAAATGAGTGCTAAAACCCAAAAAAGTTTTGCACTAAAAGATGAATCAAAACGTTTACTTGAAACTGCTAAACACGCAGTAGAACTCGCCATCGAACAAGGCGAGGAAGCAGCAATGGCTAAATTGTCTACTTAATTGTAATTGTGATGGGTTTTACTTTACGACATTGGCAAACAGTTTTCTGAAGAGTTTCGATGGGGCAACCCGAAGCTCCCAGAAGATTCCCAATGACTTCGTTACTGTGTTTCCCATCAATATATTTTCACAAAAATGATTTCTTTTCAGTATAATTTATAATTTGGAGAAAAATCAATGTCCTTTGTTACGAATGAACAGATTTTGACACCTTTGTCAAATCAGATACGCGAAGTGTTACAACAGGCTGCGAATCTGGTGGGTATTACACTCAACCAATTTATAATACAAGCCTCACTTGAAAAGGCACAAACGATTATAGAACATGAACAAATAGTGCATCTCTGTAAGAAAGATGCCGAAGTCTTTTTCAAAGCCCTAGATAATCCGCCACCCCCTAATGATAAATTAGTCGAAGCCGTCACTTTCTATAAGGAATCGTCGTTGTATGCTCCGAATAGAAACACTTAACAAAACACAAAAGCTCGACAACGACAAATTGATACCTTAAAAAGTGCTTTTGAATAGGCATAAAACATTTCTTTAAATCATTACAAATAAAAGCAAGCGTAGCAAGGGGTGTAGGAGCGTAAACCCACCATTTCTCAATCAATTAATACGCGTATCAAGAAATACGATTTTTGAAAAAATCGGATTTCTAACTCATTTCAGTCCTGCACCACCATTTCCGTTTTCTGCCCCTTTTTTGCCTCAGAAAGGGTTTTTAGAAGACGTATAATTTCTGCTTCCCTATGCTTAAACCAATCAATTGACCAAATCCGATGAATTTTCCAGCCCTTGTTTTCGAGAATTTCTTGCCGGAGCCTATCACGATCTCTCAATGATTTCGCCTGGTGATAGTTTGCACCGTCACATTCGATACCTAAAATATATTCATCTGGCTTTTCGGGGTGGAGGACACCGATATCAATCCGATAACCGGCGACACCAACTTGTG
>QNES01000061.1 GCA_003645255.1 Gammaproteobacteria bacterium | reverse complement strand
TACGACAATCCGTCACTTTTTCGCGGAGTTTTTCGAGGTATTGTTTATCGTAAAGCAAGTTCAGGCTTTCTTGTGTCAACACGTTTTTGCCATCGACGGTGCGATAGTTGTTTTTATCCAGTAATTCAGTGATGCGTTGATTACGAGCCGGGCTATCGCGGGTACAAGCGTTTAGGTAGGCATCAAAACTTAAAGGAAATTGCCCCTGTTTATAATAGACATCACCCATACCAACCCAGGCTTCGTCATAATCGGGATTGATTTGTAAAGCGCGTTGGTAGGGCAAAGGCTTAATGCTTGTTGAATTAATGCCTTTTTGCGAGCATAAACATTGGCGTGTTCTCCCAAAATGATCTGATACTGGAATGAGTTGAAAATTATCCCAAAAGTTAACCCCGCCTTCTGCTAAAATGCCTGAATAATCAGCCATACGTTTATGCAAAATTTCGACGAGTTTTACCGGTACAAATAATTTAATTTTTCCAATATAATTCTCTTTAAAATAAGATTGATAAAATAAGTTTTCAAGCCCACCAATATGATCTAAGTGAGTGTGAGTAATAAAAATAGCTAAAGGTAAACTATTACTATAAATACGTGTGTAAGCAGCTAATGTACTGAAACCGCAATCAATCAATAACAGTGGTTCGTGATTTTGTTCCAATACACATGAGGAAGTACCAAGCTCTAATGCATGAGAGTTGCCTACCCCTAAAAAACGAATGGCAAAAAGTGAAGCTTGTATTTCTGGCTTAAGCATAATCCGGTTCAAAACGCACAATCGCTAAATCATATAATGGCAACTATAGGTGTTCGGGATTTTTATAACTTGATGTTCAAGTTTTTAGTTTGACAATAATAAGACATAGATTGTATATATTTTACACCGTTAAGTTTTCGGATTTTTGAGCGAACTTGTGTGTTCGCCCTGAAGATATAATAAATTTTATTTTGTAAGGGCAATTTGTAGGGTGGGCAAGTATTTTTTTTGCCCACCTTACTGATAATGACTATTAAATGTTAATAAATTTTAGCAGACTTAATTATTTAAATTTGCAATTTTGTTAATTAATATATTATAATGTGTAAATTTTCGGATAAGGGAATTTCTTTAAAGAAAAATAAGAATGACTCAAATTCAAGTGGATAACTGATAACTGATAACTGATAACTAATAATTGAAATGACATTAGAATATTCTACCCCAGTAGAAACTGCCCGTTCTTACTACAATAGTGATGATGCTGATCACTTTTATGCTAGCATTTGGGGTGGTGAAGATATTCACATTGGCCTTTATGAAAAGGGCGATTCGATTTTTGAAGCCAGCCATCGCACTGTCGAAAAAATGGCGAGTATGCTCACATTAAATGAAGGAACGAAGGTGTTAGATGTAGGGGCTGGCTATGGGGGACCTGCACGCTATTTAGCAAAAACTTATGGCTGTAACGTTGATTGCTTGAATGTGAGTGAAGTTCAAAATCGACGTACTCGTCAGTTAAACCAAGAACAGGGACTCACTCACAAAATTCGGATTATAGAAGAAAATTTTGAAGCCATATCCTTAGACGATCAACAATATGATGTGGTTTGGTCCCAAGATGCGATTTTACACAGTGGTAATCGCCGCCAGGTCCTATCAGAAATTTATCGCCTTCTGAAACCCGGTGGTGAATTGATTTTTACCGATCCGATGCAAAGCGATGATTGCCCTTCAGGGGTATTACAACCGGTTTTAGATAGAATTTTGCTTGATTCAATGGGTTCCATTGGTTTTTATACACAAACCGCTAACGAATTAGGTTTTGAAACGATTCAGATCATTGAAATGACTGAACAGTTAGTGGAACACTATAGCCGTGTTTTACAAGAAATTGATGCCCGCATTGATGAGATATTAAAACTTTGTTCCCAAGAATATATTGATCGAATGAAAGTGGGTCTTAATCATTGGATTGAATCAGGTAAGAAAGGGTATCTTGCCTGGGGAATTTTGCATTTTCGTAAAAAATAAATAAGTGTCCATCCAATGGAAAAAATAAGAGCGGTTAATCTAACCAAGATTTTCGGTTCAGACCCTAAACTTGCCCTAGCACTTCTTTCAGCCGGTACCGGTAAGGATGAGATTTTTAACCGAACCGGACAGGCTGTTGCTTTGTCTAATGTTTCTTTTGAGGTTCAGGCAGGTGAAATTTTGGTCGTGATGGGGCTGAGTGGCAGTGGTAAATCTACCCTGATTCGTTGTATAAACCGTTTGATTGAACCTACCCATGGTCAGGTGTTTATTGATGGAGAGGATATCACAAACTTAGCTCATCATGCGCTATTAGAATTACGCCGTCAGAAATTTGGCATGGTTTTTCAACATTTTGCCCTATTTCCCCATCGGAACCTACTTCACAATGTTGAATTTGGTTTAGAAATTCAGCATAAGGATAAAGCCTTTCGGCGTGATAAGGCGCGTGCGGCTTTGAAATCAGTGGGTTTAGATGGCTGGGAAGAAGCCATGCCTCATCAACTCAGCGGCGGTATGCAGCAGCGAGTCGGGTTAGCTCGTGCTCTTGCAGTGGACCCAGATATTCTATTGATGGACGAAGCTTTCAGTGCATTGGATCCTTTAATACGTGGCGATATGCAGAATGAGTTGATTTCTTTGCAAAATCGCATGAAGAAAACGATTCTTTTCATCACCCATAACTTAGATGAAGCACTCAAAATGGGTAACCGTGTGGTTTTGATGAAGAACGGACAGATTGTCCAGGTGGGTACCCCCGAAGAAATTGTGACGACACCAGCAGATGATTATGTGAAGCGATTTGTCGAAAATGTGGATAAGTCTAAAGTACTCACAGCCCAATCGGTGCTTATACCGGCAGGTGTTGTCGCTTACCTTGACGATACACCCAGGGCGGTTTTAGAAAAAATGCAAAGTGAAAATTTATCAGATATGTTAATCATCCAGCGTGATAACACTTTACAGGGTATTGTACGACAAAAATCGGTAGAAGCTGCCGTATCTCGGGGCGATAAAACGATAACGAGCATGATAGATTCAGATGTTCCAACGGTTATATCCAGTGAGCCGCTCACAACACTCATTTCTATTCTCGCCAAATGGCCCTGGCAACTTCCTGTCGTAGATGAAGAATATAAGCTACAAGGTGTTGTTATTAACACTGGGATTTTAGCAGCTTTGGCTAATGAACCCTAAAAATCAGGGGGGAATAATTGATGAAAGAAGCGTTTGAGATACCTAAATTGCCACTGGATGACTGGATTGATGCCGGTCTGGATTTTTTAACGGAGCATTTTGCTTTTTTGACCAAAAGTATTAGCAAACATCTGGAAGAGGTTATTTACTTTATTATAGATGGCTTGATGTTTTTTCCGCCTGGGATTATTATTATTATTTTTACTTTAATTGCTTGGCGTTTAGCGGATTCTAAGGTGGCTCTATTAACAGTTATTGGCTTATGTTTCCTTTGGAATTTACGATTATGGGAACCAACTATAGAAACATTGACGCTAGTCCTTGTTGCTACCTTCATTGCTGTGTTAATAGCCATTCCTATGGGAATATTGGCTGCTCTTTCTAAATCAGCCTACCGTATCATTATGCCGCTGATGGACTTGATGCAAACGATGCCGGCTTTTGTTTACCTGATTCCGGCGATACCCTTTTTTGGTTTAGGAGCGGTATCAGCGATTTTTTCTACCGTGATTTTTGCGATGCCTCCAGCTATCCGCCTAACTTGTTTAGGCATTAAACAGGTACCCAGGGAATTGATTGAAGCTGCGGATGCTTTTGGTTCTACAAAACTTCAAAAACTATTTAAACTACAATTACCCCTTGCAATACCTACCATCATGGCAGGCATCAACCAAACAATTATGCTTGCATTATCTATGGTTGTAATTGCGGCAATGATCGGTGCCGGTGGTTTGGGCAGTGAAGTATGGAGGGCTATACAACGATTGCAACCGGGCATGGGTTTTCAAGCTGGTATTGCGATAGTGATTTTAGCCATAATTCTGGATCGTATTAGCCAAAAAGTGGGACAAAAAAATCGTCACTATTCAGCCTGATTCTTTTTAAGAGTCTTAAATCGGCTGGAATTTTAAAGCTCAAAAATTAACGATGTTATAATTAAGGAGCCAATTTTAAATGAAAAGCACTCTAAAATGGGCAATTAAGGGATTTTTTGCTTTTACAAATATCATGATGATAGGTATTTTATGGACAAATTTAGCTTATGCAGAAGATGAAGCTGACAAAACATGGGTTGAACTGACTTATGTAGAATGGTCGAGTGAGGTAGCCAGTGCTAATGTCATCAAAGTCGTTTTGGAAGAATTAGATTATGAAGTTGAACTCATTGCAGTCAGTGCTGCGGTGATGTGGCAAGCGGTTGCCAGCGGTGATGTCGATGGTCATGTAGCCGCTTGGTTACAATCTACCCATGCTCACTATTTAAATGCTGTCAAAAATAAGGTAGAAAACTTGGGACCTAACCTGGTGGGTACTAAAATTGGCTTGGTGGTCCCTCAATATGTCACCATCAATGCCATTGACGAGCTCAAGGCCAATCAGTTTAATAAAAAAATTATTGGCATTGATCCAGGGGCAGGGCTAATGAGTAAAACTGAGCAAGTGATGGAGGCATACCAATTAAAAGATTTTAGGCTAATGGAAGGCAGCGGTGCTACCATGGCTGCTGCATTAGGTGATGCGATTAAAAATAAACGTTGGATAGTCGTTACCGGTTGGACACCTCACTGGATGTTTTCCCGCTGGGATTTAAAATATCTCAATGATCCCAAAAGAATTTATGCGCCTTCAAATAATACTGATAAAGGTGAAGAATACATCAGTACCATTGTGCGTAAAGGATTAAAGGAGGATAAGCCAGGCGTTTATCAAGTGCTAGATAACTTTCATTGGAAAGCCACTGATATGGAACAAATCATGATTTGGAATGAAGAAAAAAATGCCGATCCCTATCAAAATGCCAAACGTTGGGTAGAAGAAAACCGTGATAAGGTGGAAAAATGGAAATCCCCTTAATACAGCCAAAAAATCGGAGAGAACAGATGAAAATTTATCGTGCCAAATCGGGATTCTTTAAAGGTTTAAACCCGATGATGACCATTATTTCAATGATGGTCATTACTGTTTTTGTACTATTTGGTGGATTGATGACCGAAACCGCTTTCCAAACATTTGAAGCTTTAAAAAGTTCTATTATCTTCGGACTTAATTGGTACTACATTGCTACGGTCGCATTCTTCCTGTTTTTTGTATTATGGCTATTATTCAGCCGTTATGGAAATATCCGTTTGGGGGATGATGATGAACGACCTGAATTTGGTTATTTTTCCTGGTTTGCTATGTTGTTTAGTGCTGGCATGGGCATTGGACTGGTGTTTTGGAGTATCGCTGAACCTATTTACCATTTCCAAGCTAATCCCTTTATAAGCGAAGCTTTGAGCCCAGAAGCGGCTGAAATTGCCATGCGTATCACCCTTTTGCATTGGGGCTTACACCCTTGGGCAATCTACGTTATCGTTGGTTTGTCACTCGCTTACTTTGCCTACCGTAAAAAGTTACCGTTAGCAACTCGTTCAGCTCTTTATCCGTTGATTGGAGATAAAATTTATGGCCCCATTGGTCATACCGTGGATATTCTGGCGGTTTTTGGCACAGTATTTGGGTTAGCCACTTCGCTAGGTCTCGGTGTCCAACAAATGGACTCAGGATTAGCGCATCTTTTTAGCTATGAATCTTATGCCGTTGCTGAAGCGGCTGCGAAACAAACTCATATTGATGAGCAATGTATTCAACTGACAAATGAAGCTGAAAAAATGGCCTGTGCTAAAGAATATCCTAAACCTTCCCCAATCAGCCTCGTCGCCATTATTGTGATAGTGACACTTATTGCCACTGCCTCAGTGGTTTCTGGGATTGGACGGGGTGTCAGGATTTTGAGTATCATCAATTTGGGATTGAGTATTATGCTGTTAATTTTCTTTTTGCTGTGGGGACCTACTCGTTATTTGCTTAATTCATTAGTCCAAAACACAGGTGATTACTTAGCAGCAGTCATTCCGTTAAGTCTCTGGACAGATACCTATAAAGATACCGGTTGGCAAAGTGGTTGGACGACTTTTTATTGGGCTTGGTGGATTGCTTGGTCACCGTTCGTTGGTATTTTTATTGCACGTATATCGCGTGGTCGCACGATTCGAGAGTTTATATTGGGTGTTTTATTAATACCGACCGCTTTAGCTATTGTTTGGCTGACATTCTTTGGAGGTACGGCATTGCATATTGAACTATTTCATACGGTGACGAATGAAGCAGGGGAAGTGGTCGCGGCGATTGGTCAAGCTGGTATTGTTGAAGCTGTCAAAAATGATGTGACTTTGGCACTTTATACGACCTTTGAAAAAATGGATGTGGGTATTATTAGTACCTTCGCATCAGGGATTGCTACTATACTGGTGGCGACTTATTTTATTACTTCATCCGATTCAGCGACTTTAGTGGTTTGTACTATCTTATCCATCGGTCATGAAGAACCGCCTATTTTTCACCGCGTATTTTGGGGTATTGGCGAAGGTGCAGTTGCTGGAGTGCTACTGATTATGGGCGGATTACAAGCTTTACAAACTGCCTCAATAACAGCCGCTTTACCTTTCTCGTTTATTATTTTAGTGATGGTTTATGGTCTTATGAAGGCATTACGCGAAGAAAAAATGGTTATTAATGGTTAATGATTAGAAATAACATGAATTTATGTGGTTTTGAAATCGGTTTAAATAAGCCTTTTTTTCTGATTGCAGGTCCTTGCGTTATTGAATCAGAATTATTAGCATTGGACACCGCTGGGCAACTCAAAGAGATGACTGAAAAATTGGCTATCCCATTTATTTATAAATCTTCGTATGATAAAGCTAATCGTTCTTCGCATTTAAGTTTTCGGGGTATGGGCATTGAAAAAGGTTTACGTATTCTTGAAAAAGTTCGTGAACAAATTGGTGTCCCGGTATTAACGGATGTGCATGAAAGTACCCCATTAGCAGAGGTTGCCAGCGTTGTTGATGTGTTACAAACCCCAGCCTTTTTGTGTCGCCAAACCCATTTTATCCAAAATGTAGCCAGTCAAGGTTTGCCTGTCAATATTAAAAAGGGGCAATTTCTAGCACCGATGGATATGATCAATGTGGTAGAAAAAGCAAAAGCTGTGGGCAATGAAAATATTATGGTTTGTGAACGGGGTGTTTCTTTCGGCTATAATAATCTCGTTTCTGATATGCGAGCATTAGCAATCCTGCGTGATACCGGTTGCCCGGTCGTTTATGATGCGACTCATTCTGTACAACTACCAGGCGGGCAAGGTCAAACCTCTGGGGGACAACGTGAATTTGTACCCGTTTTAGCGCGTGCAGCCGTTGCAGTTGGGATAGCAGGGCTTTTTATGGAAACTCACCCTGATCCGGATCGCGCTTTAAGCGATGGTCCCAATATGTTGCCCTTGAACAAAATGGCGGCTTTACTAAAAACGCTTAAACAATTGGATGATACTATAAAAATTAATGGTTAATGGTTAAAATCATGTTCAAGATTAAACACCCCCAAATTATCAAAGTACACGCCCGTGAAATCCTTGATTCACGCGGTAATCCTACCGTTGAAGCAGAAGTGTTCACGAATGACGGGGGTATGGGGCGTGCTGCTGTACCCTCCGGTGCGTCCACTGGCAAAAAAGAAGCTGTTGAACTACGTGACGGTGATAAAAATCGTTATTTGGGTAAAGGAGTACGTACTGCGGTGAAAAATGTCAATGTTGACATAAACAAAGCTTTAGAAGGTATTGAAGTCACTGCACAAACTGAAATTGATAACAAAATGATTGCCCTTGACGGTACACCTAATAAGGAACGTTTAGGGGCAAATGCTATTTTAGCTGTTTCCATGGCAGCGGCTAACGCAGCGGCTAAACATTTAGAAATACCACTTTATCGTTACTTAGGCGGTGCCGGACCTATGCAAATGCCAGTCCCCATGATGAACATTATCAATGGTGGGGCACATGCCGATAATAATGTGGATTTACAAGAATTTATGATTTTGCCCATCGGCGCGTCGTCGCTAACGGAAGCCGTTCGCTATGGTGCTGAAGTTTTTCATGCCTTAAAGAGTGTTCTAAAAAAACAAGGTATGAATACGGCAGTCGGGGATGAAGGGGGATTTGCCCCCAACTTAGCTTCTAATGAAGCAGCTATTGAAGTGATTTTACAAGCCATTGAAAAAGCGGGTTTCAAAGCGGGAAAAGATTTATGGCTTGCTTTAGACGCAGCGAGTTCAGAATTTTATAAAGATGGCTTATATGACATTGCCTCGGAAGGCAAAAAACTGGATTCTGCCCAATTTGCCGATTACCTGGCAGCCTGGGTAGATAAATATCCTATTATTTCCATTGAAGATGGTATGGCTGAAGATGATTGGGATGGTTGGGCAATACTCACTGAAAAACTCGGCAAAAAAGTACAATTGGTGGGCGATGATGTATTTGTCACCAACACAGCTATTTTGCAGGAGGGCATCAACAAAGGTATCGCCAATTCTATTTTGATTAAACTCAATCAAATTGGCACCGTGACAGAAACGCTTGCTGCTATTGAGATGGCAAAACGCGCCCATTATACTGCCGTCATTTCCCACCGTTCAGGTGAAACGGAGGATAGTACCATTGCTGATCTAGCTGTAGCGACTTCTGCCGGTCAAATTAAAACAGGCTCCCTTTCGCGTTCTGATCGCATCGCCAAATATAATCAATTGATTCGTATAGAAGAAGCTTTGGGAGATAATGCAATTTACCCGGGAATGGCTGCCTTTTATAATCGGTAGTGGTATAAACCTGTCAGGTTTTTTGTAAAATATTATTAATGGCTATAAAATAACAATTTATCAATTTATAGATGTTCAATAAATTTCATTAGAGTTTATACCTAATAAAAGACTAAAATCAAGTTATCGTATAAATTCTAATCCTTGATTTTGCATGAGGGAAAATAATATGAAGAATTATGAGCGTATCGTTGCTTTGGTGATTTTGATTGCCATTGTGCTAGGCGGGAAATGGTTACAACAAGACATTTTGTCGGAAGTCAGCAAGCGTTTCGATGAGCAGAATGAACAGATTGCCCTTTTGACAACACAATCAAGTCAATTAAGCAGTAGCTTGCTTGCCCTAGATGAACAGACCGCAAAGCAACGTGATCAGATAAAACAATTGGATAATCAATCCAAACAACGTAACACAGCTTTGCTATCTGATAAAAAAGCGGCATCGACTAAAGTCAAAACGCAAAATGATCTATTAGATCAACTGAGCAAGCAATTGAGTCAACTCAATGTGGCTTTGTTATCCTTGAAGGATGAAACTGCAGAATCCTTCAACAAGAACCAGGAACGGATGGAACAACTGGATCATCAATCCAGCCAACTTAATGCCACTTTAGTTTCTTTGAAAGATGAAACAGCTGCTTCAATCAAGCAACAAAATGGGCAGCTAGAAATTTTGGCTCAACAATCGGCTCAAGTTAAAACCGATTTGAAAGCAGAAATGGCTACCCTGGCTCAAGCACAACAGTTTGAAGATTTAACGGCTCAAGTGGAAATTTTGACAGATGAAACGGCTGCTTCAATCAAGCAACAAAATGGGCAGCTAGAAATTTTAGCTCAACAATCGGCTCAAGTTAAAACCGATTTGAAAGCGGAAATGGCTACCCTGGTTCAAACACAACAGTTTGAAGATTTAACGGCTCAAGTGCAAACCTTGACAGATGAAACGGCTGCTTCAATCAAGCAACAGAATGGGCGGCTAGAAATTTTGGCTCAACATTCGGCTATATTTGAAACCGATTTGAAAGCGGAAATGATTACCCTGGTTCAAACACAACAGCTTGAAGATTTAACCGAGCAAGTGCAAACCTTGACAGATAAAACGGCTGCTTCAATCAAGCAACAGAATGGGCAGCTAGAAATTTTGGCTCAACAATTGGTTCAAGCCAAAACCGATTTGAAAGCGGAAATGGCTACTCTGGTACAACCATTTGAAGCTTTAACGGCTCAAGTCAAAACCGATTTGAAAGCGGAAATGGCTACCCTGGCTCAAGCACAACCGCTTGAAAATTTAACGGCTCAAGTGCAAACTTTGACAGATGAAACGGCTGCTTCAGTCAAGCAACAGAATGGGCAGCTAGAAATTTTGGCTCAACAATTGGTTCAAGCCAAAACCGATTTGAAAGCGGAAATGGCTACTCTGGCTCAAGCACAACCGCTTGAAAATTTAACGGCTCAAGTGCAAACCTTAGCTCAACAATCGGTTCAAGTTAATACCGATTTGAAAGCGGAGATTGCTACCCTGGCACAACTACTTGAAGATTTAACCGCTCAAGTGCAAACCTTGAATAATGAAACGGCTGTTTCAGTCAAGCAACAAAATGAGCAATCAAAAATAAATACTAAAGCAATTAACTCTAAAAACGAGCTTGAAAGATAAAATGGGTATTAATACGAATTAAGGGTTGGAGTTTTGGAGTCCAAAGCTTTAGCTTTGGACTCCAGCAATTATTTGATTTTAACCCTTAATTCGCATTCCTACTATCAAAACCTCAAAAACACTCTCAATCATCTTCTTCTGTCCAAACTCACCAACGATGATGTCTGACTAAAACACTGTTTGCCCTCCAACTTCATTGAATTTCATGTTGAAATTTCTTATTTTCATTTTATCTATCCTATTGATAAACCTACAATATCAGCTCTGGTTTGGTCGTGGTAGTTATCAAGAATATCACGCTTTAAAGCAAATGCTAGAGCAACAAGAGCAAGAGCATAAGGCACTCAAAAGTCGCAATGACATATTAACAGCAGAGGTTCTTGATTTGAAACAAGGTTTTTCTGCTATTGAAGAACGTGCCAGAATGGAATTAGGTATGATTAAACGAGGTGAGGTTTTTTATCAAATTATTGAATAAAATGCCTAATGATTGGTATGTTCGTTTATGAAAGGAAATTCTGTATGCTACATGTCGTCGCAGGTGTTATTTATAATCCCCAAGGTGAAATTTTAATCGCACGTCGCCTTGAGCATACGCATCAGGGTGGCTTATGGGAATTTCCTGGTGGAAAATGTGAAGCGGTGGAGTCTGCCCTGCAAGCATTGACACGAGAATTAGAAGAAGAATTAAGTATCACTGTCCAACAGGCACGCCCCCTTATTTGTATCATTTACGCTTACCCATATATAAAAATCCGCTTAGATGTTTGGCAGATTGAGCAATGGCAGGGATCCGTTTGGGGGCGTGAAGGGCAGACAGTGCAATGGTGTTCACCTAACTCTTTGAAAAATAAGCCATTTCCTGCTGGAAATTACCCTATTATTACAGCCGTACAACTACCTTCGTTATATTTAATTACCCCTGAACCGGTTTCATTGACCGATAAAAAATTCTTTTATCGTTTAGAAAGCTGTTTAGACGATGGCATCAGTTTAGTACAATTACGTGCTAAAAATTTATCGGAGCTTGATTATTGCTATTGCGCTGAAAAAGCGTTAATACTCTGTGAGAATTACGGCGCACAATTATTGGTGAATGCCAGCCCCGAAACTGCCCTATCAGTGGGAACACATGGGGTACATCTGAATAGTGAACAACTTTTAGCATGTGTTAAGCGTCCATTAGAAACGAATTTATGGGTAGCTGCTGCCTGTCACAATTTGGAAGAAATTCAACAGGCTAATCTTATTGGTGCTGATTTTATCGTACTGAGTCCAGTGCGGAAAACGACCTCTCATCCAGAAGCCAGCCCTTTAAAATGGCTTAAATTCTGGGAATTAACAGAACAGGCGCATTGTCCCGTATTTGCTTTAGGCGGGATGAATAGGGAAGATGTCCCCAAGGCAATGGCACACGGTGCCCAAGGAATTGCTGCTATTCGAGGCTTATGGTATTAAGCTGATAACTGATAACTGATAACTGATAACTGAAATGGTTTATCTTGATTGTAATGCAACCACACCGATGGAACCACTCGTGCGTGACGCGGTGTTGAAATATATGACGGAAGAATTTGGTAACGCGGGAAGCCGCACCCATGAATTTGGTTTAAGAGCCAAACAAGCTGTTCAAAAAGCGCGTGATCAAATTGCTAAACTGGTTGCCGCTCAACGCGAAGAAGTCATTTTGACGAGTGGTGCCACTGAAAGTAATAATATCGCCATTTTAGGATTAAAAAAATATGGTGAGCAATCCGGCAAAAAGCATATTATCAGCACCCAAATTGAACATAAGGCGGTACTTGAACCTTTCGCAGCCCTTGAAAAAAGTGGGTTTGAAGTGACCCTTGTTCCCCCTACTGTGGGCGGTTGGGTTGAACCTTCTGTTATTAAACAAGCCCTCCGTGAAGATACTTTATTGGTTTCAGTGATGCAGGTTAATAATGAGACTGGGGTGATTCAACCGATTATTGAAATCGCTGATTTGCTTATAGAGCATCCGGCTTATTTTCATGTCGATGCTGCACAAGGATTTGGTAAAGAAATTCCCCAGCTTCGTCATCCACGCATTGATATGCTCAGTGCCAGTGCCCATAAAATTTATGGACCAAAGGGTATCGGTACCTTAATTATACGTCGGCGTGATATTCAAAAGATACCACTGACACCTTTGATGTATGGGGGAGGACAAGAACGGGGGGTAAGACCGGGGACGTTACCAGTGCCTCTAATTGTTGGGTTCGGGGTAGCCGCAGAATTGGCTTTAAAAAATAGTCAAGAACGCGCCCAGACCTGTCGCACTTTTCGCAACCAAGCCCTAAAAGCATTAGCTCCTTTAAAGCCAATTATTCATGGTGATTTAGAACGTTGTTTACCTCATGCCATTAATTTTTCTATTGAGGGACTTGATTCGGAAGCGGCGATGTTAGCTTTAAAAGGACTCGTTGCCATTTCTAATGGTTCAGCTTGTACGTCGTCCAGTTATATCCCAAGCCATGTTCTCAAAGCGATGGCTTTATCAGAAGAAGATATACAAGGGGCTTTAAGAATATCTTGGTGTCATACCACAGAACCAGTCAATTGGGATGAAGTCATTAGTCGTTTAACTCAAGTGATTATTTGATAGGAAGTTGTTTAGGTTTGGTAATAAAGCCTAAACGAGTTATTCCTGCATTTTGTGCTGTAGACATAATTTCTGCTAGTCTTTGATATTGGGTTTTTTTATCTGCATGGAGATGAAGTTCAGGTTGTGGTTTTTTAGTCGCGGCTTTTGTTAGGCGAATAGTGAGTTCTTTTTCGTCAATGCGTTCGTCATTCCAAAAGATGGCTCCTTTTTCGTCAATCGCTAGTGCAATAGATTTGGGTTTATCGGAAATTTGTTGGCTAGATGCTTGAGGTACGTCAATTTTAACCGCGTGGGGTGTGAGTAAGGGTGCTGTGATGATAAATAAAATTAATAATACTAACATGACATCAATAAGTGGAATCATGTTGATTTCTGATAATGGTTTGCTATTTTGATCGTCATCGAAGTTGCTAAAAGGCATTAGATTATTTCCTTTTTTAAGTTAGAAATCCGATTTTTTCCAAAAATCGGATTTCTTTTAGACTCCAAGTTCATTTTTAATGTGAGCCGGTTGAATACGGCGTTTCATATAAGCATGATCTTTCATATCCATGCGAGCACCTGTATTCAGGCAAGTAAGGAGATCGTGGGCGAAACCTTCTAGTTTGTTTAGAAATGCGCGGTTTCCACGGATTAAAGCATTATAGCCTAATACTGCTGGGATGGCAACGACTAATCCAAGGGCAGTCATAATTAAAGCTTCTCCTACCGGTGCGGATACTGTATCTAAGGAGGCATTTCCTCTGGTACTGATACTAATAAGGGCTTCATAAATGCCGATGACGGTTCCCAATAAACCAATAAAAGGGGCGGTGCTACCGACAGTCGCTAGTATGGTTAAGCCCGAATTTAATTGTGTACTGCCTTCGTTGATGGCTCGGCGCATATTGCGAGTGATAAATTCGTTGTGTGTACTAATAATGGCTAATTGTTTTTGCACCCGTTTTTCATAAAAAATGGCGGCATTAATGCCTTGTAGCGCGACGTTAGAAAAAGGATCAGTCGCTTTCGTTTTGGCAAGGCGTGTGATTATTGGCTCCAATGATGATGAATGCCAAAATAATTTCAATATCTTATTAGAACGCCAGTAGGTGAAACCCAATTGTAATGTTTTCCTCATGATGAGATACCATGATAGGAGTGACATCAATAGTAATATAACGATGACAGATAAGGAGATGGTATTCAAATTCTGCAAAAATGTTGTTAGCCTATCAGAATGATGTAAAAATTCCATTTGTGAATTGTGAAATAAAGTAATTGTGAATTGTGAATTGTTTTAGAAATACTATTTTTTGGCGTGTTAGAAATACTATTTCTTCAATAAATAGTATTTCTTCTTGCACATTTAACTTTTAACTAAGTTTAAAAACAATAGGAACAATAACCCAGCCATCGACTGGTTTGCCCTCTTTTTTCGCGGGAACAAAACGCCACCGGCTAACCGCTTTACGGGCTGCATTATCCAATCTTTTGGAGCCGCTTGATTTTCTAATTTGTACCGAAGCCGCTCTACCATTTTTATTGACTTTAACCCGTAGCAATACGGTTCCTTCTTCGCCTCGCCGCTTTGACATTCTTGGATAAGGGGGGCGCGGATTGTGCAAATAAGCGGCTCGGTATGATGGTTTCGTGGTTTTACCTGCTCTTCTTTTTTTCGGAGCCACTTTTTTCGGCGCACTTTGTTTTCTATTTTGACGGTGACGCGGTGCTTTCGATGAAGTAGCCGTTTTTTTAGTAGGCTGTTTGACAACTCTTGATGGTGCCCTATTGGTTCTTACCTTTTTCCTGGAAGAAGAAGTTTTAGGCAATCTAGCCACTTTGCGGCGTTTTGAGCTTTTTGAATATGACTTTTTAGCGATTTTTTTAGCCGATTTTTTAGTCAATTTTCTGGATGAACTTTTTCGTTTTTTTCGTTTAACTTTTTTTTGATTAACTTTTTTAAGCCTTTTTCGTGTTTTTGATTTAGCTATTTTAACCTTTTTTCGCTTTTTTAGTTTAACCCTTTTTTTAGGTAGGTTTTTTGCCACTCTTTGAACCGGTAGCGGTGTTGCTTTTATAGGGGGTGGTGCCGGTTTTGGGATTATAAGGCTTACCATCAGGGGTTTAGGGGGTTGCGCCTTGTGTTTTTCAGGTGCGTGCTGTATGACTTGCGAGAAAAATAGCGCATGTAGTGCTAGTACACTTAATAAAACGGGTAGCGGTTTAATTATTGTCAATAAGACATTCATTGATTATAGCTGTTATTGTTGATTTGAATCCAAAGCTTTAGATTTTGACGTACATTATAGTATAATATAAAATTTTTTATTTATGAAAAACATTATTGACGAATTATACACTTTGGGTGATTTTGTACGTTGGGGAGCCAGCCAATTTAATCAAGCGCAATTGTTCTTTGGGCATGGCACCGATAACGCGATAGATGAAGCAGTCGTACTTGTTTCACACGTTCTAAACCTACCACCGGAAGTGCCTGATATCCTGTGGCACAGCCGATTGACTTATTCAGAAAAGCAAGAAATACTGAAACTGTTTGATCAGCGAATACAGGAACGAATCCCAGCCCCCTATCTCACCCATGAAGCTTGGTTTGCGGATCTCCGTTTTTATGTTGATCAACGTGTTTTAATTCCTCGTTCTCCCATTGCCGAGTTGATAGAACAACGGTTTGAACCCTGGATTAAAGTCAATCAGGTGAAACGTATGCTTGATTTATGCACAGGCAGTGGTTGTCTCGCCATCGCCAGTGTTATGTTAGCTTTTCCACATGCCCAGGTAGATGCCGCAGATGTGTCCCATGATGCCCTGGCAGTGGCTAAAAAGAATATCGAACATTACAGATTAGAACAGCGTATTCATACTGTACATTCTAATTTGTTTTCGGGTTTAGCCAGCCAATACGATTTGATTGTGTGCAATCCACCTTATGCTGATGCGCCAGAATTGCAAATCATGCCGACTGAATATCAGCATGAACCTAAAATTGGGCTTGAAGCCGGTACAGATGGCTTATTTTTTGTGACAAAAATTCTACGCGAAGCTATTCAATATCTGACTCATGATGGCACACTCATTGTTGAAGTTGGCGTGAGCCAAACCAGCTTGATAGAACAATATCCGAATGTCCCATTTTTATGGTTAGAATTCCAACAGGGGGGAGAAGGTGTTTTTTTACTGACTGCGGAACAACTACGCGATTATGCTGAATTTTTTTGACATTACCTGATACCACAGAAGGTTAGAAATCCGATTTTTGGCAAAAATCGGATTTCTTTAGTCATAAGGAACCAATTATTTTAAATCACCAGCCCATGCCTGACAAATCGCTAATATTGCCACAGAGGCAGTTTCAGTGCGCAGTACACGGGGTCCTAAACGAATATCTAAATAACCTGCTTGCATCGCTTCTTGCATTTCCGTTTCGCTTAATCCACCTTCTGCACCGATTAACATGGTTATCTTATCCAGCTTATTTTGTCTAATTGTTTCATATAAGTTGTGTTCTCCTGTAGGAGATAAAATGAGTTTGTACTCAGATTGTGATTCAGATTGCGATTGAATTAACCAAGTTTTTAATGGTAAAGCATCATCCAACAAGGGTAAACGATTTCTGCCACACTGTTCACAAGCTCCGATAATGATTTTACGCCAATGTTGTTTGCGTATATTCATTTTATTTTTGTCAAGGGGTGGGCTATTTTTAGTGATAACAGGTATAATGTGTTTCACCCCTAATTCCACTGATTTTTGTAGGGTATAACTAAAATGTTCAGGGCGAGAAATGGCTTGTACCAAAGTTAATGATAAGGATGATTCTCGTTCTATTTCTTTATGTTCATCAATTTGTAATAGGGCATTTTTTTTAGTCGCCGTTATTAGACGTGCGACATATTCACCGCCCTGTCCATTAAACACGATGACGGTAGCCCCGACGCGTAAACGGATTACATTTAATAGATAATGGGCAGAATCTTTCGGTAGAACGACTTCTTGCCCAATGATAAACGGTGTGTCTATAAATAAACGTGATAAGCGCATAGTTCAGTTATTAGTTATCAGTATTCAGTTATCAGTTTTTTGAAGAAAATTAGAAATCCGATTTTTTCAAAAATCGGATTTCTTGAACTTTTTATTTGATTTTTAACAAGTTGCTATATCAATACCCGCTTGAGCAATATCAGCCACCTGATAAATCTGTTCCGGGGTAATAACATAGGGTGGCATAAAATAAATCACATTACCAAGGGGGCGCAATAATGCACCTTTTTCTAAAGCATATTTATAAACTTTTAAGCCACGCCGTTCTTGCCAAGGATAAGGCTCAAATGACGCTTTATCTTTAACCATTTCTATCGCGACTATCATACCCTGTTGCCTCACTTCACTTACGTGGGGATGATCTTGTAATGATCTTGTCGCTTCTTTCATCACTTGTGCAAGGTTGCGATTATTTTCAATCACATTATCTTCGGCAAAAATATCCAAAGTCGCTAACGCTGCTCGACAGGCTAACGGATTACCAGTATAACTATGCGAATGCAAAAATGCCTTTGATGTTAAATAGTCATCATAAAAAGCTTGGTAAATTTCATCCGTCGTCAATACAGCAGATAAGGGCAAATAACCGCCTGTTAATCCTTTTGATAAGCACAAAAAATCGGGAGAAATATTGGCTTGCTCACAGGCAAACAAGGTGCCGGTGCGCCCAAAGCCCACAGCGATTTCATCCGCAATTAAATGAACCTGATATTCATCACAAGCTTCTCGCAGCAAACTCAAATAAACCGGGTGGTGCATTCGCATTCCACCAGCACATTGTACCAATGGTTCAATAATTACCGCCGCTATTTTATCTGCCTGTGTTTCTAATAGGGCTAACATCTGCTTAAATTGCCGCCGTGCATACTCTTCATAAGATTCTTCGCCCTTAGCATAGCAACCCGCCGGCGAAGGAGCCGTCAAGGTGGGTATCAATAGAGGTGCATAAATTTCCTTATAAATTGCCACATCCCCTACTGCTAAGGCACCTAAAGTTTCACCATGATAACTATGTTGCAAATTCACAAATTGTGTTTTTTGCGTTTTTCCCTGATTTTGCCAATAATGAAAACTCATTTTCAGCGCGACTTCTACCGCTGAGGAACCATTATCGGCATAAAAACAATGTTTTAAATTAGGCGGTGTCAGTTTAACTAAACGCTCTGACAATGTTACTACCGGCTCATGGCTAAAACCTGCCAACATCACATGCTCTAATAAATCTAATTGTTCACGCACTGCGGCATTAATACGGGGGTTAGTATGTCCAAATAAATTAACCCACCAGGAACTAATCGCATCAATATAACGTTTCCCAGCAAAATCTTCTAACCATACCCCTTCACCACGTCGAATAGGAATTAATGGTAAGTTTTCATGATCCTTCATTTGGGTACAAGGATGCCAAAGAACTTCAATATCTCGTTCAATAATGTCCATTCAGTTATCAGTTATCAGTTATAGTATATTTAATAAATCTGTTATCAGTCATTTTATTCAATTATCATTAAATTTTCTTAACCTAATTCACTCAATAACGAAGCAATCATATTTTCTGCCTGCCTAAGATAGCCACCTCCAAATAAATTCAAATGATTAAGAATATGATACAGATTGTATAAGACTTTTCGGGTAGAATAGCCCACATCAAGTGCCCATGAATCTTGGTAAGCTTCATAAAAACGTTTAGGAAAAGCACCAAATAATTCCGTCATAGCTATATCCGTTTCACGATCCCCATAATAAACAGCAGGATCATAAATGACCGGATGGCTACCTTGTATAGCAACGGCATAATTGCCTGACCATAAATCACCATGTAATAATGACGGTTGCGGTTGATAATCCGTAAAAAACTGGCTGAGTTCAGCGATTAATCGTTCTCCCTGAGTTTGCAAATTTTTACCATTATAACCATTGCGAGCCGCTAATTTTAATTGAAAGTGGAGTCGGTGCTTTTGCCAAAAGGTACTCCAATCCTTTTCTAAGGTATTCACTTGTCGCGTTGAACCAATGTAGTTATCACGATGCAAACCAAATAATGGTGCTGTTTTTTGATGTAAATTCGCTAATTGTTGTCCTAACTCAGAAATAGCTGAATGATCCTTAATATCGAATTTCAGGTATTCCATCACTAAATAAGCCTGATGACCTGCGGTGCCAAAACACAGTGGTTTTGGAACTTTAACAACCGCTGCTTTTTCCAATTCGCTCAAACCATCCGCTTCCGCAGCAAACATATCTTGATATTGGGCATTATTGAGTTTAACAAAATAGCTTTGATTATCATTGTCACTAACTTGATAAGTCTTATTAATACAACCACCACCGATTTCCTGTTGGCGTTTAATTTGAAAGGGCAATCCACTCGTTTCACTAATGTGTTTCGCAATTGTTTCCCAATCTATTGTTTGATTAAACATCAATTCATTCCAATACTTTTTTCGAGTGATAGAAATCCGATTTTTTCAAAAATCTGATTTCTTTTCCTAACTGAGCATTGATAACTGATAACTGATAACTGATAACTGATCATTGTGTAAATTCTCCCAATTAAAAGAAGTGCGTCCATGTAAACGTATTAAACGGGCTTGTGAAGGCGGAGAATTATATTCACCTAAATTATCAATAACCTGAATAGCAGCATCTCGATCATTACAAATTAATACCATATCACAGCCAGCTTGTAAGGCTTGCTGGGTCCGTGCCAGGGCATCTCCGACAACGGCAGCCCCTGCCATGCTAATATCATCACTGAAGATTACCCCTTCAAATTCATAAGTTTTGCGCAAAATATCTTGTAACCACCTGGCAGAAAATCCTGCTGGTTGCGTATCGACTTCTGGATAAATGACATGCGCCGGCATAATCGCCGCTAAACCATAATGTATCATCCGTTCAAACGGCAATAAATCCTCAAATTGCAGATCAACTAAACTGCGCTCATCAACAGGCACCGCGATATGTGAATCAGGGGCAACAGAGCCATGTCCAGGAAAATGTTTACCGACAGCCGCCATACCAGCTTCGCGCATACCTATCATCATAGCATGTGCTAATTCCGCAACCACTTCGGGTTGGACATGAAAAGCGCGATCTCCAATCACGCTACTGATACCACGCCCTAAATCAAGCACTGGCGCAAAACTAAAATCGACACCCACCGCCCGCAACTCCGCTGCCATTAGCCACCCCATTTTTTCAGCCAAAATGAGGGCTTGACGGTCATTGCGATCATAAAGGGCACCTAATTGAGCACAGGGGGGTAAGTGAACAAATCCCTCACGAAAACGTTGCATCCGCCCGCCTTCATGATCAACCGCTATGAGTAAAGGTGGTTGACGCAGGGCATGAATTTCTGTCGTCAGGGCAGACATTTGCGCCGGTGATTCATAATTACGATGAAATAAAATAACGCCCCCGACTAAGGGATGTTGCAATAATTCACGTTCTGCTTGGCTCAATGTCTGAGTTTCCAAGTCTATCATTAAAGGACCGAGTGACATCTGTTTTAAAAAACTCCTTTGGCATTTAAGAATACCGTGTATTCTTTATCAGAACCTAAAATATGATTAACAAGCCAATCTTTCAAGAAATCAAAAATTTCCTGAGAAATCGTGGCTTCACCTGCAGAAAAATGCCTTTGCAAAGTCAGCAAACG
>QNES01000060.1 GCA_003645255.1 Gammaproteobacteria bacterium | reverse complement strand
GATTAGTCTTAAATTCTTCCAAAGCCGCTTTTAGGCTATTGGCTATCTCATCATTATAATCACCCTTTTCATTGAAAAGGGCTAAAAATTCTGCATGGCTGGATCGCATGTAGCTGTGCAGGGTACTTTCAAAGCCAGACAATTCAAGGAATGTGTGCCAACGAACCAGAAAACGAGGAAAAATTTTAGCCTCGAAGAGAACGAGAAATAAATTGAATGCCGTTGCACACAAAAGGACGTTTGCCCACCCTACCGGGCTTTTTTTTGAGAAATATAACCATCCTTATAAATCTGAAGCAAAGTGCGTTCTTCCAGCCTATTTTTGTATCCCAATGGGATATTTTCCAAAGCGGTTATTGGAATTTCAAATGTTAAAATCATAAATTTCTCCTTAAAAAAATAATAAATCGCATTCATTGTTTTTTACCCATCCTACGCTCGCTTGCTGACCCCAATTATTCCAATTATTCCATTATTTCTTTTTCTTAGCTATACGTTCTTGTGCTGATTTGCGTATAAATTCACGAAAAATCACTTCAAAACTAACTCTACGAAGACCATGTTTTATAATTAGGGCATCTTCTTCCTGCTTTGTTTTTGCATTTATTAACTCATTATACATTTTCATTCGCGTATTACGATCATACCCTTTCATTGCAGCCAGTGTTTTTTTTCTAGAATATTCGTTTCCTAAGCTATCAAATTGAATATCTTTTTCTTCTTGCTCTGGTGGTACAATCGGAGGAGTAATCTTTCGTGATTTTTTTGGTTTGTCGTGGTCATTTTTCTTTCGCGAAGGCAAGTCTTCTACTACATTAAATGGCTTTTGATAGAACAGGGCCAAATCACGTTGGACAAAAGCACGATTTATTTTTTCTAGTTTAACAATAGGTGTGTAGCCAAGGTAAATTATTTTGTTTTCTGGGATGAACGTAATATGATGATGTTGCGGCATACTTTGTAGCATTTCATGTTTTATGAATTTGCGTCTTTTGAGTGATGTATTAATACTTTTACCTTCGTTACTGCCACCACCACTACCAACAGGGAGAAAACTCCAATTGCTACTTTTTCCCTCGGTAAGCCGTTGTTCGTAATGTGTGTACTCAATTTCACCAAACATTTCTTGAATATGGTTAACAGTTTCTAGATCGGATAATCGAAATAAAATCAAGGCAAATCGAGAACTATCTAATAATTGCTGTTCTAACTTGTTTTCTTTAGGCAAGAATTGTGCGCCAAGAAGAAGTGCTCCTCCTTTGCTTCTAATTTGAGTCAGGACCTTGGTTTTAGTTTCAGAATTAAACTTTAAATTCAGAAATTCATCCAATACCAGCAAGGAAATATCTTCAGTAGTATCCGGTTTCGACAACAATGCTTCAGTAATAACCGATAAAAAACCAACAAATAATGCGTTCAAAGGAGCTGAGTATGCAGGATTATTGAGAAGAAATAATTTGGAACCTGACGAACTCAGAAAGTATCGAATTGAAAATTGTTTCTTTGGATTACTTGTAGCAACGAATGCTAACAATCGTAATGTTTCAATAGCTAGTGCCATCGTCGAGTAAATACTCCCTTCTGTTGGTTTACCTGCACTCTGAGTACGATATGTGTCGAGTTTATCCAAGAGAATGTGCCATTTCTCTAGAGACGATTTATCTTTAGCCGAAAAATGGGTTTCCATAAAGTAGTCTTTAATTATATTAACAGCCGATGAACTGAAAAAGTCTTCTTTTTGTGTTTGGCTCTCAATCAAATTTTTTAAGAAAGATACTATAAGTGCCGGGTAAGCATGCATGTCTGACCAAATATCCCATGCAGCCCCTCTTTTGTCGTATGGATTAAAAATGTAATCCTGATCTGGATGGTATAGTTTTTCAGTATAGTCGCCTTTGGGATCATGTATTATTACGCGCTTAAAATGCCTATATCCCCAATTTTCATTGAGAATAGAAAAGAAAAATTCCGTTTTACCACTACCCATTCCACCGAGCGCAAATATAGTTTTTGTAAAATCACTTGGACAAAATCGCATTTGTGCCTTCTGAAATTCATGCACATCCTGTCCGCAGTTTTTAGAATGTAAAAACGCCTTTGTCTCCTCCGCAAACATGAAGTTATCAATAAATATGCCTCTCCCAATTCCACAGTATTTAGCATTGATGTAGGTTATTAATGGATTTGCTCCAGTCCAGCTATAACCGTGCTTCTGCGTCGTTTCATTCAGGTAACTTCCTAAATTTTCGTATGAGTGAAGCGGTGGCAAAAATTCTTCCACCTGTTGCTGTTTTTTTTGGTCTTTAAATAATGCCCACATAATCCCTCCAATGAAAGCAACAATAATGATAATTGCTCTTGTTTCTGATTCCATGTAAAAGAACTATTTTATCTAGTTAGTTGCTGAGTTGGTTGTTCTTGGCTCTGCTCTTGTTTCTGTTCTTTCTTATGTTCCTGTTCTTCCTCTTGTTTTTTCTCTTGTTCTTCTTCCTCTTGTTCTTCTTCCCGTCCTTCCCTTTGTTCATGTTCTTTTTCTTGTTCTTTTTCTATCTCTTTTTCAGGTTCTTTCTCTGGTTCTTTCTCCTGCTCCTTTTTTGGTTCTTGTTCCTGCGTCAACAAATCAATATCTCTTTCAATTAATTGATTTAGCAGTCCTTGGTTATTTGATCCAGCATCACCACCAAAACCCAAGTTATTGTTATCGTTAGATTCCACGTTAGTAGTGTTATTCGTTTGCCGTTCTATCAACTCATTGTTTTTTTCTTGATTTTGATCATAATCTTGTTTATCCATTTGTTGTATATCTTGTTTCTGTTCCTGATTTTCTTCTTGTTCTAAAATTTCAATTTCATTGACCTTATTTCCAACGAGTTGTTCTAAAGTATTAGGAGTCTCCTGCATGTTTTTTACATTAGACAATTTTTCACCTAGTTTAAAGCCACCAGAAGATAATGAGTGAAATTTATCATAATAATTAACTGGCTTAAGTACACCATCTTCAAATAATTGTTTCTGCAATGCATTCGGTATGTGTATTTGTTTAGCATTTCCATAGCCATGTTCTGGAAATGCTTTTGTTTTAGCGACTTCTAACTGAATATTTTTATTAACATCAAAAACAATTACAGTTCCTTTTAATTCTTTGTGTTTCATGTCTAGTGACTGAGTTGCCATACTAAGCTGTTCTGCATTCAAAACAGTTTTATCAGGACTAGAAAAAACTCTATCAAGAGTATCTGGAACAGTAAAAAAATCATAATTTTCAAGTGGTGATTGATTAAGATAGGAATCAATTGCATCAATAATAGGATGATGTGTATACATTACTAATTGACTACCTATTTCAATTGTTTCAGTATGCCATTCGTCAGTCCTTGTATCTTCGTTAGGATGATTTTTAAGAGACCATTCTTCTTGTGCTTCTTCAGCAGCACTTTTTGACCATTCTTCTTGTGCTTCTTCATCAGCACTTTTTGTATTGAAATCCATGTAAATTCCAATTTTTATTCTTTTACGTCTTTAATAATACCATCCAGAGCATCGATCTCTGACTTGCCCTTCATTTGATCAGAAACTCCTTCACTCACAGCAGTGCTTGTTGATGGTGCCGAAGAAAACGTAGGCGCACTGCCTATTAGCGGACTACCTTGACTAACAGAACCAAGATAGTTTTCAATATACTTAAATATCTTTCCAGACATCTTCGACTGTTTAACAGCTCCAACTACCGCAGTAATAGCCAAAGGAGCAAAAATAATCGCCCCAACAGCACCGGCACCAGCTTTGTCTAACCAACGACCCGCTCCAATCTCAACTTCCATCTGATTTTTATCTTTCTGGTGAAAAGTAATATTCAACCCAGTTGAATTTCCGGTAAGTTTGCGCCAACCTCCTTTCTTTTCGATTTGAAGCAATACGCCTCCATCTTCAGTAGGCATTTGCTGGCATTTGAAATCATCTTGAATCAAATAGCTTTGAAGTGCATTCATACAAGCCACTGTGGTTGAAGAGTCAGTTGAATAGGTGCGTTTTTCTGTACTCATAGTAATTTCTCTCTTGGTAAGGTGACGTTATGTAAAATTGACGAACTTAAGACTCCGATGTCAATTGAGTTCGAGCCTTAGAAAGCATTCCCAGCATTAAGGATGCCTCCGCAGAAACTTTGCTATCTTTATTGGTGACACGGTTTCTCCATTTTCTGTACTGCGATTGAATCCACTCAAGTTTTTGCTCTTTTGATAAGCCCTTTGGCATACCCAAAATATCAAATGTTGACATATCCTCACTGTGTTGACGTGTAGATATTGTAATATGTCGATCATGGATTTCAGTCACAAACTCTGCGGCCAATTGTAGCTTTCCAGAGATATAGGAAAGCATCTCTTCCTCGGAA
The DNA here is from genome assembly GCA_003645255.1 of Gammaproteobacteria bacterium. Taxonomy (GTDB): domain Bacteria; phylum Pseudomonadota; class Gammaproteobacteria; order Beggiatoales; family Beggiatoaceae; genus QNES01. The sequence goes on along the minus strand of QNES01000060.1, from coordinate 16,770 downwards.
TTTTCTAATTTATCGTCAGCAACCGAAACTCGCACACAAATTTCGTAGGCTTGCTGCGACAATGGAGGTGAATTTTCTCTAAACAATTCATCGCAAATACGTTGTATCACTTCTCTTGGTTGTTGTTGCTGGTTTTTTAAACTAGATAGTGTCTCCTTCATTGTGTTGTTTACTTTTTGCTTGCGTGTATCCGCGTTTGCTGCTTTTGCATACAATTCACTGAAATATTTCTTTATTGTGGTAGCTTCCGCTTTTCCGATACTTCCACCGATTGAGGCAAAGCACAATGCCAAAGTAGCTAATTTAGATTCTTGATCAGCAATCGCTTCCTGAAACTCCATCCAACCATAAGTTTGTTGATTAAAGCCAATCGTTGTTTCACCATCAATATAGAATTGCTCAACTGAACCGGGAGGCGTGATTCCTACCAGCACTTTTATCCGTCGTTGTCCTTTCTTTGGTGCAACAAGTGCCTCAGTAGGTATACGGACTAACTCTATATCGTCAAAGGTTACAGAAGCGTATGGTAATTCAGCATCTACATCGAAAGTGAAAACTCCATCAACGTCCGAGAGTTCAGGTATATAGCAAATTATTGGTTGCAGATTCTGCTCACCGTCTGTTACATCTATCAACCTAACTCGGTAGACTATATTGGTATTATTATGGGAAAAGTGCGCTAGTCCCTTGATACTAACACATATTAACTCAACAGTCCGTCCGGGCTGTTCAGGAATTGGCTCGTTCCTTTTTTGGCAATAGACATTAAGGTATGGTTGTTCACTTCTGATGGGGATATCATTATCATCATTTTCTCTATTGCTAAAATTACTATCATTATTTTCTCTGTTGCTAAAAAATTTGAAAATAAAGAAAATTATCACTCCCCAAAATATAATTCCTAAGAAAGCACCGCCATTACCATTAGTCGATGCACTATATAATGTATCATTACCATAGTTTTCGACAGGAGTTGTATTGAACTGACCATCGCTATATGAATTTAAACCATTCGTAGTCGGATTAGTTCTATGAATAGGTCTATCAAACTGATTGCTGCCATACGGGTTTATCCCATTTACGTTTGTGTTAGAACCAGTTCCAGAAAATGGATTATTGAATTGATCGCTACCATATTGGTTTAACCTGTTTGTATTTGGTGTAATTCCATAAGAAGGTATATCAAATTTATTGCTACCATACGGATTTAATCCGTTTGTATTTGGAGTGACTTTCCCAAAAGATTCATACGGGTGGTTTTCTCCATATACGTGACTTTGAAATAATAAAAAACAACAAACCAAAAAAAGTGATAACTTCATTTTGCTCCACTCCTTGCTATAAAATAGCTTTATCTAAATTAGTTTATTCGATTTCTAGATCATCAAAAGCGGCTTCATCAATGTCATTTTTATCACTGCTTTTCATTGCTCTACTAGCTGTATCCAAATCGAACTTTTTTCGATTGCCTGACTCCACATCAATAAACTCACAAGACATACGACCATTAGCATCGTAAGAATAGGTTACTTTGATTTCTAATCCAGCCGGGCGATTTGGGGGAAGATCAAGCAAACCATCCGCAATAATATTGACAAACTTAGGGTCTTCATCTTCTCCCTGCGTAATCTGACAGTGAACTTGTGTCTGACCATCATTAATGGTATAGAAAGATTCGGTTGTCGATTTAGGGATTGTGGTGTTTTTTGGTATTATTGTCGAATTACGTGGAGCTGTTGCTCCATGATGGTCATTTAACGAAATAGTGCCAAAACTATGATTTGTCACATCTTGAAGTCGCGTATTACGTAATGCAGTTGCTGCGTCTTCTGTCAGTTCAATCATTCCTTGGTCATGCATAAGCATCCCAGCTTGTATTGCTGCACCCAAAGCTACAGCCTCATCTGGATTTACTTGCGAAAGCGGTTCCTTACCGAATTTTTTATATAGCATCTTTTTGATAGCCGGAATTCTGGTTGAACCACCAACGAGTAACACGTGTTCAATGTCGTTTTCTTTCAGATTCGCTTCAAACAGGGCATCTTCAATAAGCATCTCTGTCTTTGTTATCAAGTCCGAAATAAGCTCTTCAAACTCTGTACGTTTAACACTAGCATTCATCCAATGCTCGCCAAGATTTAAAGGAATTGGAGAAACTTGCTCAATTTTTGATAATTTTCGTTTTGCCCTTTCTGCTTCGGTCTGTGCTCTTCTAAATGGCGTAGAATCCTCTTCTGTTTTAAGGTAAGTTCCTTTTTCCTTATGAAAAAGCTTACTTAAATGTTCTGCAAGAGCTTCATCAAAATTAACACCGCCAAGATCATGATCTCCTTCGGAAACTATAACGGTTATTTCTTGTGGTGACTGGATATCAACAATGGACACATCAAAAGTACCACCACCAAGATCATAAATGAGAATCTTACCTTTGCATTGACCGGTTTTTGCATAAGTTAGTGCGGCGGCTGTTGGCTCGTTTATAATGCGTAGCACTTTAAGTCCAGCTTTCTCCGCAGCATCCATAGTTGCTTTACGACGATATTCGTCAAAATAGGCAGGAACAGTAATGACTGCGTGTTCGATCTGACCTAATGTTGATTCGGCATCTTTTTTAACCTTTTTCAATATCATAGCACTGATGTCAACGGCTGAGTAGTTCTTTCCATCTTGGTCGATTTGCCAATTATGGTCTCCCATACAACGCTTGACATGTTGAATAACTTTGTCCGAATCACCAGAAGCAGCATCAGCAGCGAGTTGTCCAACCAAAATAGGCCCATCTTCTTGAAAATACACAGCGGAAGCAGTCACGCGCTCTCCGTCAAGATTTGGAACTATTTCGGGTTTACCACTACTGTTCAGAGTCGCCAATGCAGAGTAGGTTGTTCCCAAATCTATACCAATAGCATGTTTCTTCATTATCTTACCTCATTACCTTTGCGATACATTACAATTTCTGCTTTCCTGAGTACCTTGATTTTATCGCCATTTTCAATACAATAGCCGCAAGCTTCAACTTTAGATATAGTATTTGGCTTACGCATTATGGAGCTTTTCACCGAACCTACAGTTACCATGTATTCGTAATCTGGAATATCTGAAATATTCGGAAAGATGACGCTCACCCCCAGTCCTTTAAGTTCTCCCTCCACGTTGTCATAGAGTTGACGAATGTATGAATTATTATCTTCTTTTCCCATATCCATACTTGCAACTTTTCGAAAAAGCAGTTGGTGAATCCTTGATAGCGAGTCAATTCCTTCCCTTCGGCCTTCTTCTTTATAAGAATTTTTATGTTGTGCAGATAATTCAATAAGCGCACTAGAGTAATCCTTTAAGTCATATAATTCTGCACGCATTACATTTACAACATCTTTGAGATCTAAAAATGCGTCTGCTGGTGATTTCTTTTTAGCAGACTGACTTACATCGTTTTTAGACAATTGTGTTTGCACAGGCCCACCATTAACTTTTTCTGTGGAATTTTCTGAGTCTAGCCGATTAGAACTAGAATTATCATCTGATTCAGAATTTATATGCGCGTTTTTTTCCTTACCCGAAGAATCGTAAGGTGAAACTGTGTTAGTCAATGTTGTTAACTCTTTTTCTTATTTATGTTAAAAAGCAAGCGTAGAGTGGGTAGAGGTACGAAACCCACCATTCATTAGAAAGAAAAGGTGGGTTTCGCTTTCGCTCTACCCACCCTACTTTTCTACTCTACTAATAAGTATGATTAGTCTTAAAATCTTCCAAAGCCGCTTTCAGGCTATTGGCTATCTCATCATTATAATCACCCTTTTCATTAATCTTGGCTAAAAGTTCTGCTTGGCTGGATCGCATGTAGCTGTGCAGGGCACTTTCAAAGTCCACGACTTTTTTCAGGGGGACATCGTCAATATAGCCCTCATTAGCGGCATAAAGGGATACAGCCATTTCTGCCACCGTTAAGGGGGCATATTGTTTTTGCTTCATCAGCTCAGTGACTCGTTGCCCCCGTTCTAATTGCTTACGGGTGCTTTCGTCTAAGTCTGAGGCGAATTGGGCAAATGCGGCTAATTCTCGATATTGCGCTAAGTCTAAGCGGACACCGCCTCCCAGCTTTTTGATAATTTTGGTTTGGGCGGCACTTCCGACTCGTGATACGGATAAACCTGCATTAATGGCAGGGCGGATGCCCGCATTAAATAAGTCGGTTTCTAGGAAAATTTGCCCATCAGTGATGGAAATCACGTTGGTTGGGACAAAGGCGGATACGTCACCGGCTTGTGTTTCAATAATCGGTAAGGCGGTTAATGAACCTGTTTGCCCTTTGACTTTACCATCAGTGATTTTTTCAATGTGGTCAGCATTGAGACGGGAGGCGCGTTCTAACAAGCGAGAGTGCAAGTAGAACACGTCCCCAGGATAGGCTTCACGACCAGGTGGACGGCGCAGTAGTAGTGAAACTTGACGATATGCCCAGGCTTGTTTGGTTAAATCGTCATAGATAATCAGTGCATCTTCGCCCCGATCTCGGAAAAATTCACCCATCGAGCAGCCGGCATAAGGGGCAATAAATTGCATAGATGCCGCATCAGAGGCGGAGGCGGAAACGACAATCGTATGTTCCATCGCCTCATGTTCTTCCAGTTTATGCACTACGTTGGCAACCGATGAGGCTTTTTGACCAATGGCAACGTAGATACATTTAATACCGGTACCTTTTTGGTTAATAATGGTATCTATTGCTACGGCAGTTTTACCGGTTTGACGGTCTCCGATAATTAATTCACGTTGCCCACGTCCAATTGGTACCATTGCGTCAATGGCTTTTAAGCCGGTTTGTACCGGTTGTCCAACGGATTTGCGACTGATAACCCCAGGGGCAATTCGTTCAATCGGCAAGGTGGTACTAAGAGGTGAGCCGTCTTCATTAAGCACCGGACCTTTCCCATCAATCGGTTTACCCAGGGAGTTGACAACACGACCTAATAGGCCATCACCAACTGGAACCTCTAAGATTCGTCCAGTACATTTAACGCTGTCGCCCTCAGTGATATGTTCATAGGGACCTAATACGACCCCACCGACGGAATCACGTTCCAGGTTGAGTGCCATACCAAAGGAGCCGCCAGGAAATTCTAGCATTTCACCCTGGACAGCATCTGCTAAACCATGAATACGGACGATACCATCTGTGACGCTGACGACGCTGCCCTCACTACGGGATTCCGCCGCCAAATCGTAAGTTTGGATCTTCTTTTTAATTAATTCGCTAATTTCTGAAGGATTCAGTTGCATTTATATTCTCTCGCTTTAACGGCGCAATTCGGTGGCTAATCGTTGTAAATGTCCCTTCATCGAGACATCAATGACATCATCACCCGCACGAATGAGACAGCCGCCCAATAAAGACTTGTCAAGTGCCATATTGACATCAACAGTTTTACCTAAACGCCTTTTTAAGGCAGTTTCAATTTCTTGCTGCTGTTGAGGTTCAACCGGATAAGGGGTGAAAATCTCTACATTGAGATACCCCTGATGCTGCGCTTTTAATTGTTCATATTGAAACGCTATTTGTGGTATTGCTTGTAATCTATTGTTATCCAACAGAATTTTAAAAAAATTCTTTCCTTCCCGTTCCAAATTGTCATCACAAATATCAAATAGTAAACGGGTTAAGGTGTCTTTATCGACTTGTGGATTTGCAATAACCTTATCTATAATAGGGTCTTCAATGACTGTCGTTAGGAAATTTAAGTCATTGGACCAGTCATCAAAGTTATCCGCTTCAACTGCCAAGTCAAATACTGCATTGGCATAAGGACGTGCTAAAGTTGCAAATTCTGCCATAACATCAATTGCCTAGATTAAATAGAAATTTGTAGACATGTCACTATTTTAGGTCATATTTTCAAACGTGTATAAATCCAATATTCCCTCGCCTATCTTCGAGATCATGAAGGCTTATCAATAATCAAACAATCACGAAGTTGAACATATAGGCTGGTTACAATAAGAGGACATGTCTACAAATGTCTATATTTTTAACGACTATAGCTTTTTAATCATACTATTAAGGAATTCTTCATGCTGTTTAGCATCAACTTCGCGTTCCAAAATCTTTTCGGCGGTAGCCAGTGCTAAATTAACAACTTGCCGTTGCAAATCTTCTTTAGCCCGATTGACTTCGTGTTCGATTTCAGAAACGGCAACCGTGATTTGACGTTGCCCTTCAATACGCCCATGCTCTTTAGCTTCCTCAACAATTTCATGAGCACGTTGATTCGCTGTCGTAATAATCTCCGCAGCGTTCTGTTTTGCTTCGCGTAATCGTTTGGTGGCGGCTTGTTTGCCTAATTCCAATTCGTGTGCGCCACGATCTGAAGCTGCCAAGCCGTCAGCAATACGCTTAGTACGTACCTCCATCATTTGGGTGATGGGACCCCATAAATATTTTTGAATGAACAAAAGCAACACGACAAAAGTGAAGATTTGTCCAAAAAGAGTGACTGTGATGCTCACATCAACCCCCGTTTATTGAATGAGTGGGAAAATTGATTAATGTCAATTGACCTAGCCGCCGATTGCTGCTAAAGCAGCACCTAAAAACGGATTGGCAAAAATGAACCACATAGCCATACCCAGGATGATGAACGGGAAGGCTTCCATTAAACCGCCTGTGAATAACATTTGTACCATCAGTTGAGGTCTCATTTCAGGCTGTCTTGCAATACCTTCAAGGTATTTGGAACAAATCAACGCCCAACCGAGTGCGGATGCAAATCCGGCGGCGGCGAGCATAATGCCAACAATCAAGGCGGTGGAGCTATAAAGCTGTGTAATCAATTCAGGGGTCATTCAACAATCTCCTTTAAGTATTAATAAAAAAAAACAATGGTTAATAGTTAATTGTGACTTAAAAATCCGATTTTTGAAAAAATCGGATTTTTTGCGGGACATTAACAATTAACAATTAATGCCCTTCTTCCATCGACTGATGAGCAAGGCTTAAATAAACAATCGTTAACAGCATAAAAATAAAGGCTTGTAAAGAGATAATAAGTAGGTGGAAAATTGCCCATATACCGCCAGGGATAAATTGAATCCACCAGGGTAGTAAGGCAATTAATATAAAAATCAATTCTCCAGCAAACATATTACCAAATAAACGTAGCCCCATGCTGATGGGTTTTGCTAACTCTTCGACAGTTGTCATCATAATGTTAACAGGCATTAACAATATTTTGGCAACAACATTACTAGCGGAGAACGGGTGAAACAAAAACATCTTAGTAAAGCCAAGTCCTCCTTTGACTTTGATGTTGAAAAAAATAATTAACGCAAATACACTACCTGCCAATGCCAATGGAGTGTCTAAATTAGCAGTGGGTACCACCCTTAAATATTCAATGTGCATCATTCCAGCCAGCCAGGGTAGTAAATCAACAGGTATTAGGTCCATGGCATTCATTAAAAGAATCCAAACAAATAATGTAAACGCCAAAGGTCCTATTAGTGGATTATAACCTATAAAAGCATCTTTCACTTGTTTTTCAACAAATTCAAGTATGATCTCTAGTAAGTTTTGCATCCCGGTAGGTGGCTTATCAGGATCCAAATTATCGCCTACTTTCTTGGCTATCCAGCCTAAAAAGATAGCTAAAATGGCTGCAAAAAAGAAGGTATCTATATGAAACGTCCAAAAACCATCACCAATGGACAAATTAGCCAAATGATGTTGAATATATTCAACGGGTCCTGCCGGTTCACTGTGAGATTCGGTCATATATTAACGATTCCATTAATTAATGCGATGCCAAAGCTAAAGCTTTGGACTCCAAAATAATTGCTTGAAGACAATTAGTGATAACATAACAATTAATAATTCCTAATTCCTAATTCACAATTCACAATTAATCCGATTGTCCATTAAACAAATAGCCAAAATGGGCAATGGTAAATGCGACTAGTATAGGTATAGGGGGTAAGCCGAGCCAACCCATGCCTAAAATAAAAAATCCTATTGTATAAACAAAGCGTTGTAATGCAGCCAGATAAAATATTCGGACTTCTTTACCAGGCGCAATTTTTGCTAACTCAGCGGCTGTTTGCAAGCGGCGCTGCGTCATCCAAACATTAAACATAAGCATGCACCCACCATAAGATGCGGCTTGCGCCGCCAATAGCCCCTGATAGAAATAAAAGGCATATCCCAAACTAACTGTTAATAATAATTGTACAGCTAGTATTTTTGAGACACCGGTATTTGGTGTTGTCGCTTCAGAAATGCTTTTGTTATTCATCGCAATCGGATAAAATTTTGCCTATCAAATTTATAATTATAACTTAAAAACGCTTTTTTTGTTTTAAAAAATTTATAGGGCAAGTTAGAAATCCTATTTTTTGACAAATCGTATTTCTTTAATATTTTTGAGTTTGCCGTATTGATTAAATTTTTGGCTTCAAAAGACGATTTTTGCCAAAAATAGTTTTCTAATAGGTAATGAATCCCTTTATTTTAAACTTTCACCAAGCAATATGAAAATATTAATTCGTCAGCAAGGGGTTGCCCTCATAACCGTTTTATTAATAGTTGCCTTAGCTACCATCGCAGCAGTCGCAATGACAACGCGACAACAATTAGATATTCGTCGCACCGCTAATGTGATTAACGGTGAACAAGCTTATATGTATGCTTTAGGGGGTGAAAATTGGGTGAAACGGATTTTGCGGCGCGATGGCAAACAGAATCGTATTGATAGTTTCCTGGATATATGGGCAATACCCATCCCGCCCTTAACTATCCCAGGCGGTAGTATCCAAGGGCAAGTTGAAGATTTACAGAGCCGTTTTAATTTGAATAACTTAATAAAAGAAGGGCAAGCAAGTCATGAAGATATTATCCTTTTTGAACATTTGCTGCGTATTTTAGAATTATCGCCGACGTTAGCGCAAGTAGTGCTAGATTGGATAGATAGCGATATGGAAACTCGCCCTGAAGGTGCTGAAGATAATACTTACCTTACCCAAACTCCTGCCTATCGTACTTCAAATACCTTATTCAGTCATCCAACGGAAATACGTTTATTGGCTGGTTTTGATAATAAGATTTATGAAACCTTATTACCTTATATTTGCACCTTACCTACCAGAACACCAATTAATGTGAATACGGCACCCTTGCCGGTATTAATGGCATTAGCTGAAGGGCTAAACGAAATGGGTGCCAATATTTTAATCGCCGAACGGGAAAATAAACCATTTGAATCGGTGCAAGATTTTCTGATTCATGATGCTTTAGCAGGATTAGATATTAAGACTGATCATCTTTCAGTTTCAAGTGATTATTTTCTACTGAGAACACAAGTCCAAATTGATCAGACGAGGGCGCAATTAAACAGCGTTTTGCACCGAATGTCAGGTACAGTCGTGCTGGTGATGCGAAGTCAAGCTAGTTGAAGTAGTGGACTTTTCAGAGTTTCTAAGGCAGACACGCAGGTTTGCCCCTACAAGATGTGATATTAATACTTGCTCCAGCAAAAAAATTTCATCCATTAACTTTTATATCCAATATTGTGGCTGTTGAGAAAGAATATCTTCGGCGAGTCGCTGAAAAAAAGCACGAATAGTCGTAAAAAACTCAGCCTGTTTACCATCTTTATCAAAAAGAAACTGTTTTGCTAGTTCTATTTGCGATTGCTTGATTTGTTCGTATGAAGCATTATCACCTAAAGAGGTGGTTGCGAGTTTTAGATTTAATGTAACCCATTGATTTACTTCAAATTTCTATTTTTGTAAAGCTAATGAAATCAAGCACTTAAATTAAATCGGTATAATGTATAATAAATCTTAAATAAGAAAGCTATGTCAAATATACCAATACCAACTCAATTGGATGAAGAAGACTTCAACCGATTCATTTGACCACACCTTTCTCTGCAAAAACGTGGTCCTAAATGTCAAATAGGTTACCATAAACTTTTCAATTACATTTTGAAGGTACTTTATACCGGGATGCAATGGAAAGAATTACCTATTGCTCTCAATCCGATAACCGGCAAAGGTGAAATCCACTATTCTAATGTTTATAAGCATTTTGCGAAATGGCAAACGGATGGTTCTTGGGAATGTGCTTTTAATTCATCAGTTTTCTTCATGAAAACGGCAGATCAGCTAGATATTTCAGTTCTTCATGGGGATGGTTCTAATACGGTTGCCAAAAAGGGTGGGGATGGAATTGGCTATTCTGGTCATAAACACTTATGGTTCGGTGATTCAAAACCTAGAATTTGAAATTAGAAAAATGACTCTACAAGTTGGGTGTAAGTTGTTGACGAAAAACCAAGCAAATCTAGAATATTTTGTTGTAAAGCAGATCGTTGCGTCAAGTGATATGATGAGTGAAGTACATCTTTTGTAGGGGCATTTATGGTTGCCCTTTTTTGTATTTCACCCAAACGAAAAACGCGATATCACCAATTAGATTAAGTATAAAGATGAGGACAATAAGGGTAAAGGGGGACAATGGTCTTCTAAGTGTAAGTTTGAGATTAATGAGAAACCCAAGTTTATTGAAGGCTCGGCGACACCAAATGCAGTTGGTGATGGTGCGTCCGTTCGATTTACTTGTATTTGGAGTGATCATGAGAGTGATGCGCTTTATGATGTGAAGGCTCAATATGGCACCACTGAAGTTGAATTCAAACCCGTAGAGAAGTCGGGTCCTTGGGTTGTGTTTACTAAAGTGGTGGAAGTAGAAGGCCCAGGTGGGCATTCGGTAGAATGCAAAGTTTCCGATAAGAATGCTAGGGAATTGCACACAACTGAATGGAAAGATGCTGATGCTGGTACATTGCCGATTAATGCCCAGCCTTTGCCAGAACGTCCTCGGTTGGAAATTAAGAAAGCAGAAAACACTATTCCAGCTGGTCAAGATTATACAATTCAATTAATGGCCAGTGATTTTGACGTTGATATGGTGAGAATCGAAGTTGATTGGACGGGGCATGGCGATCAAAATGATGAGCAATTATCCCCAACTGATGAGGTGATGACTTTTACCCATCAATATCCAACGACTGGTTCGGTTACTTGGTCTGCGACTGCTTATGATGCTAATAATCATAAAAGCAATATGGTTCAAAAGTGGGTAGGTGTTAGCTTTCCACCTGAAACAGCCGAGATTGCAAAACAAGAGATAGCTAATAAAGACTCTTGTGATAATAGTAATAAGGATAAACGAAATCTTATACATGATCCTATTGACACTGTTACTGGTGCACAGGTACTTCGCCATGATTTACTGAGTTTACGAGGTGTTTTGCCGCTGTCTTTTACCATTAGCTACAATTCCTTGTTATTGGCAGAAGGAAATTTAGGGCGTGCTTGGGAACATAATGGCTATGACTTTACTTTACGGGAATTGCCTAATGATGATGTCATCATTAATTGGTCTGTAAATCAGTTTAATTTGTTCGCTAAATCTGGTGACGCTTATAAATCTCCACAATCCGCCTGTCATTCCGATACCTTAGTTAAAACGGCTGAAGGTGGTTTTACTTTAACGCGCAAAGGTATCACTTATGACTTTGATGAATTAGGGCGATTGCTCAAACTTCAGAATCGCCAAAAACAAGCTTTAGAATTTCAGCGTGATATTGATGGGCAATTGACGCAAGTAACTGAACCAGTATCGGGTATCTCTCTTAGCTATACTTATAATGGCGATGGTTTATTAACAACCGTGACGGATTCGTTAGGGCGGCAAGTGCAGCTTGGTTATGATGGGGATCGTAATTTAACCACGATTACGGATGCCGCAGGGCGAGTGACTACTTATACTTATAATGAGTTTGGGCAGACGCTAACCGGTGCTAAGGATGGTCAACAATTCTTTAGTAATAGTTATAGCAATAATCGTATCGTTGGGCAAACTGATAGTAGCGGTAATTATTCTAGCCTCGGTTTTAGTGGCAATCAAACCACCGTTACCAATCGGAATGGGCAGAAGCAAACCCATAATTACGATGGGGAGTTTTTCCTACAAAGTAGTCAAGATGAGTTGGGTAAAACCACGAGTTTTGGTTATGCGAATGGTAAGCGTACCAGTGTCACGAATGCTAATGGGCATACGACGGGTTTTGCTTATGATGGTAAGGGCAATTTGACGACGCTCACCGATGGCACCGGTAGTGCCACGCAAATGGCTTATGATGATCAGGGCAATGTCTTATCTATTAGTGATGCCTTGGGAACCAGAGCCAATCTTGCTTATGATGCTAACAATAATGTGATTAGTAAAACCGATGGGCTGGGTAATACGACGCAGTACAGCTACAATGGTGCAGGGCAAGTGGTGACGGTGACTAGCCCTAGTGGTGTGATAACGGCTTATGACTATAGTAAAGGTTTGCCGGTTAAAGTCACGACGGCGGGTGATAGTCAAGCGTTGATCTATGATGCGGCAGGGCGTTTGGTTAGTGTGACGGATGCTAAAGGGCAAACCACGACGCTGGCTTATGATAAGGTTGATCGTTTGGTGCAGGTGACGGATGCGTTAGGTCGCACGGTGAGTATCACTTATGATAATCGCGATAATGTGTTGACGGTGACGGATGCCAGTGGTGTGATTACCAATACTTATGATGCCAATGACAATTTGATGAGTCAAGTTGATGTGTTGGATCGTGAAACCCGTTTTGAGTATGATGCGGAAGGTCGCCAAATTAAAGTCATTGATCCGAAAGGGCAGGTGACTTTGAAGCATTATGATGCGGCTGGGCGATTGATTGAGGTGACTAATGCGGATGGTAAGAGCAAAACCTTGAGCTATGATGCGGTGGGGCGGTTGCTGAGTGTGACAGATATTTATGGACACACTACCCAATATGCTCGTGATGCCGTAGGTCGTTTAGTGAAGAAAACAGATGCGTTAAGCCAGGCTACCGCGATGACTTATGATAGTCGGGGTAATTTGCTAACCGTGAAGGATGCTAATAATAACACTACGCAGTATAGTTATGATGCGGGTGATAATTTAGTCAGCAAAATCAATGCGTTAGGCAAAGAAACCCGTTATGAGTATGATTCGGATGGGCGGCGCGTTAAAATCATTAATGCCAAAAATCAGGTGACCCAATTGGCTTATGATGCCAAAGGGCGTTTGGTGACGGTGAAGGATGCTTTGGGGAATACGCGGCAGTTCAGTTATGACAAAGACGATGTTTTATTAAGTCTGCAAAATGAGTTAGGGCATATCACCGCTTTTACTTATGATGCGGCTGGCAAGCGGACTGGTATTACCGATGCGAATGGTCATGCTACCCAATATGCTTTTGATCTGCGGGATAATTTAACCGCTATCACGAATGCGGCTGGTGGCGTTAAGCAGGTGAGTGCTGATGCTAAGGGTAATATATTGTCTGTTACCAATGTCTTGAATAAGATTACGGGTTTTGTTTATGATGCCAACGATAATCTGGTTAGCAAGACGGATGTGATGGGGAATAAGACCAGTTATGCTTATGATAGTGATGATCAGGTGGTGACGGTGACGAGTTCTAACGGGACGGTGACGACTTTTGAGGATAACCGCCCAGTCAAAATCACGGATCCACAAGGGCATACACAGACGTTGAGCTATAATGCGGTTGGGCGTTTGCTGACAGTGACGGATGCTGAAGGGCGTGTTACTACTTATAGTTATGATGCGGTTAATCGGTTGGTAGCGGTGAAGGATGCGTTAAATCGTACTATTGCTCTGACTTATGACGCGGTGGGTCATTTGCTCACAGTGACGGATGCGATGGGTCATGTCACGAAGCGGAGTTATGATGATACCGGTAAATTAGCGAGTCAAATCAATGCGTTAGGTGAAGAAACCCGCTATGAGTATGATGCGAATGACCGTTTGGTGAAAGTCATTGATGCGAACAATCATGCCACGCAATTGGGTTATGATGCAAAGGGCAGGTTGGTGAGCGTGACTAATGCGTTGGGTAATACGCGACAGTTGAGTTATGATGCAGGCGATAATTTGCTGAAACGGATTGATGCGTTGGGCAATACAGTGGCAGCACTCAGTTATGATGTGTTGGATAATCCGCTCAGTGTCTCTGACGCGCTGGGGAATACTTCTCAATTTGAGTATGATGCGGCAAGCCATTTAATTGGTTCGGTTGATCCAGCGGAAAAGGCAACGCAATTCAGTTATGACGATCTGGGTCGTTTGGTAACGAGTGTGGATGCCGCTGGGAAATCCAGTCGTCAAGTCTTTGATAAGGATGGTCATCGGACGCAGCTCACGGATCCCAATGAGAATCAAACGAACTTTGTATTTGATAAGAGTGGGCGTTTGGTGAAGGCTACCACAGCAGCAGGTGGTTCTGTACAGTATAGTTATAGTGCGAGCGATTTGCTGAAAACGGTTATTAATGCCCGGGGGCAAGCTCGGCAGTTTGAGTATGATGCTGGGGGTCGTCTCACAAGCATGACTGATGCCGATGGTGAAGTGACTTATACTTATGACAACAACGATAATGTGCTGACGGTGACGGATGCCAACGGTGTGATTAGCCGGGATTATGATGCAGTTGGTCGGGTGATTAAATATACCGATAGTCAGGGCAATGTGTTGCAGTATGCTTATGATGCCGCTGGTCATTTGGTGACGCTGACTTATCCGGATGGTAAGCAGGTTTTTTATGCGTATGATGCGGCTGATCGGTTAATCAAGGTGACGGATTGGGCTAATCGTATGACGAGCTATACGTATGATGCCAATGGACGTTTAACGCAAGTGGTGCGCCCTAATGGTACGCGGATGACTCGCGATTATGATGCGGCTGGGCAGTTAGTGGAGCAACGGGATGTTGATATTGATAGTGAGTTGATTCGGCAATTCAATTTTGTCTATGATGCGGCGGGCAATATCACGCAAGAGCAATCTCTCCCGGAAGCGGTGTTAGTGCCAGTACGTTCTGTGGTGATGAGTTATGAGGCGGCGAATCGTGCCGATACTTATCGCAGTGCCACAGTGGTTCAAGAGAAGGATATTCTGTTGGATGCCGATGGTAATATGACGTGGGGACTGTTGGAGCGTGGTTCGTTGGATCGTGACTGGGTGGAATTTGCTTATGATTCGCGGAATCGTTTGGTTAAAGCCGGTGACACAGTTTATCGTTATGATGCTGAGAATCAACGAATTGCGGTGCAGGAAACTCGTTATGTGGTTAATTCGCAGCCGGCGTTGAGTCAGGTGTTGATGAAAACCGCTCCCGATGGTCAAAAAACGTTTTATGTCTTTGGTTTGGGTTTGATTGGACAAGAAGCGGGTGGTGAGTATAAGGCGTATCATTTTGATTTGCGTGGGAGTACAACGGCTTTGTCGGATGTTGAGGGTGAGGTGGTTGAGCGTATTCATTATTCGCCTTATGGGGATGTTATTAGTCATCATCCGAAGTTGGTGGATGTGCCGTTTTTGTATAATGGGCGTGATGGTGTGGTGACTGATGATTCGGGTTTGTTGTATATGCGGGCCCGGTATTATAATACTGATCTGCGGCGGTTTGTGAATCAGGATGTGTTGTTGGGTGGTGTTGCTGAGGGGCAGACTTTGAATCGGTATGCTTATGTTACTGGTGATCCTGTGAGATTTGTTGATCCGTTTGGGTTAGAACGTGCTGCCAATGGATTAGACTTTGATAATCCTGAAGAATGGAAAGAGAAATATGGTAAAGGTTGGGAAGTTGAATATTGGTTTCGATACTATATAGATATTGAAGGAAGTTGGGAAGTAACAGCCATTTGTAAAGCACTAACTAAAAAAGGTGGGCTTCGTATGTTAGGAGAAGCCTATGTTGAGGGTGTTGAAGATACTTTTATTCCCATAGTTGATCCTGTTACTTTTGGTACTGTTTCTAGTGCAGCGAAATGCACAAGTGGTTATGATGATGCATCTGGTGGTGAACGACTTTTAAGTTGTGCGGAGATAATTCCCTTTGCCAAAATTTTGAAAGGTAGAAAGCTTTTCAATTTTGTGAATAAAGGAACTGATACAGCATCTAATATTCAAAAGGTTAATAGAACTGAAAAGGTTGCTGCTAATAGAACGATTATATCACGACAGAATACTACATGCGGAAAGATAGGAGAATGTTTGTCTGGGATGAATAAAAACCAAGATAAAATTGAATCTAAAATTCCCTCGCTTACAGGAACAGCAAAATCTGGTTATCGACTTCCAGACGGTGGTGTTATTAATGGAAAAAGACTCCTAATACAAGATTCGAAAATGGTTAAGGAACTGCGTTTTAGTGATCAAATGAAAGATTTCTATTTGTTTGCTCAGAAGAACAAACTAGATATGGAGATATTTGTAAGTCCTTCTAGATTGAAAAAAATAGACACTCAGATGCTAGAAAAAATTAATAGCGGGCAAATTAAGTTATTTGATATGTTTTCAAATAAGAGAATTATGCCTTTTCGTGGTTCTTCTGGAGAATTCATATTTAGACAAGTAGCTAAATAGCCATGTTGGGTGTGCAACGTCTTTTTGTTGCCCTCCACAAATTGGCTTTTTTGTCTATTTTGTCTGAATCAGGATTGACGGGATTTTAGGATTTTCAGGATTGGTTTATTGGTTTTATCTTGTTAATCCTTTAATCCTGTGAATCCTGATTCAGACATGTTAGTATGGATTTGGTGGATTTGACTACCCACCCTACATTTATAGACGGGGCTGCACTGTTGTTGCCCTTAACTTGTTTGAATCAGGATTGACGGGATTAT
>QNES01000059.1 GCA_003645255.1 Gammaproteobacteria bacterium | reverse complement strand
TTTTTGCTTTGCGACCGGTTTGTGAATAATGACCGGCTGTGATTGAAAGTGTATTTGACATGATAATTCATTTTGGGGAATTGTGAATTGTTTCAGTGCGTAACCGCTAGGTTCATTGTGAATGGGACTGTAGGGGCGAACATAAGTGTTCGCCCTGATCCAATTCCTCTCATCTCCCAGAAAACAAATATCCAGATATTTCAACAAGTTATAATTATCAGTCAAAAAGCGAAAATAAATAACTAATTGATTTACAATAACTTTTTATTTTATAGAAGACAGGAGAAACTGCACCCAAGCCTTTTAACTGACATCAATCATTTGTACGGTGCCATCTGGTAGGACTTCAGCCATCTGTCCTTTTGGCTCATCTAAGAAGAGTGCTATGAAAACCATGACCACCAATCCTGAAGCACCAATCACAAGGAAGAATGTTTCGTTACTAACAAAGGATAATGTCGTTAAATAGATAACCGCACCTACATTACCATAAGCACCCGTCATACCCGCAATTTGACCCGTCATACGCCGCTTGATGAGGGGTACCAGTGAAAATACAGCACCTTCACCCGCCATGACGAAGAATGAACAAAACATAGTTACTACCACAGCCAGCGGAATCCACCAGGCAGAATCAATAAGACTCATCAGAAAATACCCAAGTGATAATCCACCGATCAAAATGATCAAAGCTTTTTTACGCCCAAAGGTATCACTGAAAAAGCCACCGAATGGACGCGCAATCAAATTCACAAAGGCAAAACTTGCAGCCACTAAACCTGCCATCACTTGAGTCATCCCGCCTTCTTGAAAGGTATCAAAGAAAAACAACGGTAACATGGAAACCACAGCCAATTCTGAACCAAAGGTACAGAAATAAGCCAAGTTTAACATCGCTACTTGTTTAAACTGATAGCGATGGATCTCAGGTACAGGGGTCGTGAAGACTTCTTTGTTGACCCGGTAAACATGATAAGTCTGGAACATATAAATAAAGACTAACATTCCATAAATCATGTTACTCCAGAATTGGGTCAGTAGTCCCAAATTAAGAGGCGATAATTTCCAAGTCAAAACAGCCAAAGCCAAGTATAAGGGTATATTCATGACCAGATAAAGTACAAAGTCACCAGGACTTGTCACTTCCATCGCACCTGTTTTATTAGGTTTAAAGTAAGTTGAACCTCTAGGCGTATCCCTTGCAACGTTGAAGTAAATGAAGGAATAAGTAATAGCCACCATACCACTGATAGCAATGGCATAACGCCAGTTATCTTCACCACCTATGCCAGTCAATAAGACAGCAACTGTTGGTATAGTTAACGCGGCACCTGCTGAACCAAAGTTACCCCAACCGCCGTAGATACCTTCGGCTAAACCAACTTGTTTATGGGGAAACCATTCACCAATCATGCGGATACCAATTACAAAACCGGCACCGACGAAAGCTAATAAAAATCGCATCATCGCTAATCTTTCAAACGTATCCATCATCGAAAAGATGATACATAAAATGCCTGAAACGAACAGCAAAATTGAAAACATAACACGTGGCCCAATTTTGTCCACCAGCATGCCAACGGCAATTCGTGACGGAATCGTCATAGCCACATTGAGGATCATAAGAACCTTCACCTGTTGCATATCCAAGCCCATAGCCTCTCGGATTTGACCCATCAGAGGGGCCATATTAAACCACACATAAAAACTGATGAAGAAGGCAAACCACGTAAAATGTAGCATGCGAATCCGCTCAGATTTCAGATTAAAAAGATTAATGCGTTCTTCAGACATTAAGAAATATCTCCAATTAGGTTAATAATATTTTACAATCACACTCATAAGAGTGTGATGAATTTACAAAAGGCTAAAGAAAATATCTGTCCTTAACCTTTGATAAGCATGAATGAATAAAATTATATTCTAATATATATAAAAAATAAAAGTCAAATTTATTTGTCTATTTTAATTTGATAAACAAAAGTAGATTCAGTACAACGGATTACTGAAATGCAGTAGCGGTACGCCCAATAATAAGAATAAAACCAGATTTTTATAATATGACTTGAAATCAAGAAAGTTTGAATAAATTATAAAAATATAGTAACCACTCAGGCAATGCCATTAAGTTAAGCCAGGCGTTCGCGGTGGTTAGTACCGAAAATCACATAATACGTGGGGTTTTGTAGGGGCAGACCTGTGTGTCTGCCCTTAACTTAAATGGCATTGAACCGCTCTGGGCAATCCCTTGTGGTTGCCTTGAATTACTCAAATTAATTCATGCTCCCCAATTTCTAATTCCAATTAAAACTATGTCAATCAATCGTCGTCAATTTATAGAACTCATGTCTATAGCCGGGGCAGCCGGGATGTTACCACAATCCATGTTTGCCGCACAATCGGCTGATCTTTATGAAATACCGCCACGCGGTCAAGTACGTTTACTACAGATCAGTGACTGCCATGCTCAATTATTGCCGGTATATTATCGTGAACCCCATGTCAATTTAGGCATTGGTGAACTACAAGGCGAGGTACCCCATCTGGTAGGTGAAAAGTGGCAACAACATTTTGGTATCCAACCTAATACGCTAGAAGCTCATGCTTTCACGCACCTAAATTATGTGACAGCAGCTCAAAAATATGGCAAAATAGGAGGTTTTGCCCACTTAGCGACATTGATTAAACGCTTGCGCGACAGTTATGGGCGCGAAAAAACCTTATTATTAGATAGTGGTGACACATGGCAAGGTAGCGGCACAGCCTACTGGACACGCGGTCAAGATATGGTAGGTGCGACTAATTTATTAGGTATTGATATAATGACAGGGCATTGGGAATTTACTTACCAAGCTCAAGAGGTATTAGCTAATCTTAAACAATTTAAGGGCGAATTTGTCGCTCAAAATATTTTTGTGAAAGATGAAGCTTTGTTTGACGGTGCGCCTGCCTTTGATGAAGACAGCGGTTTGGCTTTTAAACCTTATACGATGCGTGAATTAGGCGGCATATCCGTTGCCATTATTGGACAAGCTTTTCCCTACACACCGATTGCTAATCCAGCGCGGTTTATACCGGATTGGACTTTTGGAATTTATGAAAGTGAATTACAGGCATTAGTTAATCAAATTCATCGTCAAGAAAAACCGGCGATTGTCGTCTTATTATCACATAACGGCATGGATGTTGACTTGAAAATGGCAAAAAGGGTGAGTGGCATTAATGTCATTTTAGGTGGACATAGCCATGATGCGGTTCCCCGTCCAACCGAAGTGAAAAACCAGGGCGGTGTCACCTTGGTTTGTAATGCTGGCTCTAATGGCAAATTTGTTGGCGTACTGGATTTTGTTGTTAAAAAAGGGCAAGTCAAAGATTATCATTATCGTTTACTACCCGTCTTTTCTAATTTCATTGCGCCCGATAAGGATATGCAAGCTTATATTGATCAAGTACGCGCCCCTTATCTTAATCAACTGAATGAAAAATTGGCTGTAGCAGATCAAGTTTTATATCGGCGCGGTAATTTTAATGGGACTTATGATCAATTAATTTGCGATGCATTACGTACACAAAATGATGCCCAAATAGCCCTTTCCCCCGGTTTTCGCTGGGGAACAACAGTATTGCCAGGGCAAGATATCAACTTGGAACAGCTTTTAAGCCAAACGGCTACCACCTATCCTGAAACATACACGCGCAATTTAAAAGGTCAAGACCTCAAACAAATTTTAGAAGATGTTTGCGATAATCTCTTTAATCCGGACCCTTATCAACAACAAGGCGGTGATATGGTACGTGTGGGTGGAATGGATTATGTTTGCGATCCGACTCAATCTATTCATAAACGTATTAGTCAGATGACATTAGATGATGGGACTCCCATCGACATGAACAAGCAATATAAGGTAACAGGCTGGGCAACCGTTCGTAGCCAATCCCCTGGGAAACCCGTTTGGGAAATAGTCGCCGATTATTTACGGGACCGCAAAGTGGTGAAATTTTCTAAAATCAATAGCCCAAAATTAATAAATGTTGAGGGTAATCAAGGGCTTGCAGATTATTCTGTTTAGAGATAGGGCAGGGCAAGTGGGGTTGCCCTATTTTTATAGCTTTTTAGAAAAACAAAAGTTCTTAGACCTGACAGGTTTTTGGAACCTGTCAGGTCTTATTTTTGAAAAAATTTCTTAAAACTTATATATTCAGAGTTTTGTAAGAACCTCATTAATCATTAAAATAACTGATGCAATTACCTTTACGTGGACTTTACGCCATTACTGATAATAAACTGATCAAGACGGAAAAATTAATAGACACTGTAGAACAGGCTATTATTGGCGGTGCTAAAATTATCCAATACCGTGATAAAAGCAATAAGCGGCATTTTGAACAAGCACAAGCATTAAGCTACATAAGCAAAAAATACCAGGTGCCATTATTAATTAATGATGATGTGGCACTTGCCCTGCAAGTAGGTGCTGATGGAGTACATATTGGTAAAAATGATGTTGAACTTTCTACGGCTCGCGCCGTACTGGGTAAAGACGCTATAATAGGTGTATCTTGTTATAATCAACTTACCAAAGCGCAACAAGCTATTAATGCCGGTGCTGATTATGTCGCTTTTGGTCGTTTTTTCAGTTCTCGTACCAAACCCGAGGCAGTCTGGTGTAGTGTAGAAAAATTACGTCAAGCACGAAAAATGTTTCATTGCCCACTGGTTGCCATAGGTGGCATTACACCTGATAATGGGGCTGAATTGATCAAAGCAGGTGCAGATTGTTTAGCTGTTATAAATGGTTTATTCGGGCAAATTGATGTCACTGCATCTGCTCAACAGTATGCAAGATTATTTAATGGTTAATTGTGAATTCCCAATTCCCAATTCCCAATTATTTTAATTTTAATCGAACACTCCCCGCTTTAACACGAATTTTATCAATAACCGTTTCCACACTTTGACCAGTTCTTAAACTTCTTGATGTGGCTAAATACGCCTCGACTCCCCAAGGCTGCATCTCAACTTTATACCCGCCCTTGACTTCATTAATCACAATGATCTCTAAGGGCTTTTCGCTCCAATTTTGCTTTAAATACTGCATCAGCCAGCGTTTTTTAGCCTCACCTTCAATCGAACGGGATTCACGGGCAGTGCGATCTGCGGTTTCTAATACCTTAAATAATTCTTCTTTATCATAAGGTAATTTTTCACCAACCAAGTGTGCCATCAATTGTCGTTGCATGACTAAATCAGCAAAACGGCGTAGCGGTGAAGTCAACTGTGTGTACATGGATAAACCTAAACCATTATGTCCAGCAGGTTCTAAGGATAATGAAGAACGACCTAAAAACTTACGGACTTTATGAAAGCCAATGGGATCCGCAGTCATTTCTTTGGTAATGGGTACCATGGGAGGATCTTGAATACGATAAATCACTGACACCTGATGACGATGTGCATATTTGGCTGCAATATGATTTGCCAAAATCATCATTTCTGCCACCAATAAACGACTGGGAGAATCCCGCTTAATCATATTCACGGTAATGTGATTTTCGTTAATACTCATCTTGTATTCAGGGCGTTGCAAATTAAACGCACCTTCGGCTAAACGCCCAGCGTGCAAATGTTTGGCACAAGTTAATAACTCACGCAAATACCGGGCATTGTCATCTGTTCCTTCTTTAATCATTTGATCCGCATCAGTATAATCTAAGCGTTTCAATACCCGTATTGCCTCTCGGCTAATGTTAGTTTTGGTCATTTCGCCTTGATCATTCATCCACGCCCGTATTACCAGGGAAGAGCGTACATGACCCACGCTTAAACTCGCAATATCACAAGAAATTTTGGGTGGCAACATCAATACCGTTTGCGTTGGCAAATAAACGGTCGTACCACGCCGCATTGCTTCTCGATCCAATACATCACCCCGATGGATAACACTTGCAGGATCAGCAATGGCAATGGTCATTTTCCAGAGTAAGCCATCGCGTTCAATCGCCAGCGCGTCATCCACTTCACGAGTTTCCTCATCATCAATACTAAACAATAAATCAGTAATGCTTTGTGTTTCAGCCGGTTGCCAGGGTGGCACCGTTTCTGCGAATTCATTAAGCGCAGATGAAAATTCTGGTTTTAAGCCACCCACAATCACATCGCGATCTGCATCCATCGGTAAACGACCGATTTTTTGTAAAACTTCAAAGACAAATTCACGCGGATTTAATTTCACTGTGATGCGACTCACTAATTCTTCTACATCTTTATCAGTATCACCTCGTAACCAGCATTCTAAACGTTCTATAAACGGTATAATCTCTTGCGGCACCGATCTCACTTGAAAAGCTTCACTATTTTCTTGCGCTGTCGCAAAATTTAAAAAAGCTGGCACGGGAAATTTTGTCATATTTTGCAACCAATCATGGGCAAGTCCTTGGGCTTTTAGCCGTGCCAATTCACGTTCACGTTGGTTTTTTAACTCCTCGACTTGTTCAACAGGGCGTGGTTCCCAGTTTTTACCCTTGCGCTTAAAATAAAAACGATTTTCAGCCAATACACGCCAAATCGCCACTAAATGTTCAGTCGTAATCTCTTTTCCAAAATATAAATCGGCTAATTCATTGATTTCAGAAATTTCTAATTCTAACGCCGTTTCCCATAACAACAACACATCAATGTCATCATGTAGCGAATCGACCGTAGCTTGAATTTTCGTCAGTTGGGTTTGCCAATCATTAGGCTCCCGGACAATACTAGTGTGTTGCCATAACAACTTATCTTCGGATACGCGCAGATCGCGCCCCTTTTCATTAATAACCTGAATTTTGTTCTTAACCCGCTTCGTGGTGCATAAGAAATTGACATCATCATTATCTTGAACAGCCCAGATTTGGCCTTCAAATTCAATCACACTCTTTCCTTTAAAATAAAAGATTACGAAATTACAATAAAATTAAATTAATAATTAATAATTACAAAAAAATGGGAGCAACTTTTGGTTAAAAAACCGGATTTTCACTACCTCAGCATTACCACAGTATATATTATACTACAAATTATTTGCCATAAGTGATAGTATGTGTGCATCAGTTTTGTGAAAATATAAAATGCAAATCAGAAATACTATTTTTTGAAAAATCGTATTTTGAGCACATTTTCACAAATTTTAAATACGTTCAGTAGATTTTGAATATCAGAATACGAAGTTTGTTCATGGATGAAAAAATATTATGGTGTCAACAAGAAAAATTTTTTTCTCAACTTCTTTTTCAAGTTCTTCCTCAAGTTCTTCTTCAAGTTTTTTATCAAAAAATGATTTAACGAGAAAAAGTTTTTCTTCAGGCTCTTTTTCAAAAAGCGGCTTATCATTTATTTTGTACCTATCTCTCATTAAAAATATCTGTGTCAATATTTAAACTCTCAATTTTTTCCTTTTCACGAAAAGTCATTAATGCAAACCTGCGTGTTTGCCCTGTATTTAACCCAAACGGGAATTGCTATATTGTTTATGAACCGAAAAATCGGTTTTTTAATGTGTTCAAAAAATGTTTTTTTGAAGCCTTTTTCGACTCGGCGACTCGAACCTGAAATCCGCCCATAAATTTTTTGATAAGCCTAGTGGGAGATGTTAACTAACTTATTGTTTTTTATCATTTTATTTTTTTGACGATTTCAAAGAAAATGGAGTGAAAAATTCAAAAAAATGGCTATTTGAAAAAAGATTTCTTATTTTTTTGAAGCTTTTAAATGAAAAATTGTATAAAACCGTCTTTTTATACAATTTGAGGTTATAAATTTCGGGCAAAATTAGGGGGGATCCGCTCGGGAAGAGATGTTAATTAACTTGTTGATTATTAAGGAAAAATTTTTTTGCTGAAAATGCGCCGGTTTCATCATTAAAAGTCGGTCAAAAATACCAAAATGTCGCCTTCGATAATAAGTGAAATATAACTATAATGATTGTAGGGTTAATTCTTAACTGGTATATTATTTTGGGTGAGTTATTTAAAAACTAATACTTAACACGGGAATATAGCCTTTTCCGATTGAGTCAAGTACAGATATATATTATAGCGTTTCCCGCTTGCTATCAGTACATTATTCGTAGGGGCAAACCTGCGTGTTTTCCCTGTATTTAACCCAAACGGGAATTGCTATATATACTGATTGTATTCAAAATTTGTGAAAATGGAGTACAAAAAATACTATTTTTCAAAAACAATAATTCTAATAGGCAGTTTAGATTTTTACGATACGAAGTCAGCGAAGCTAAACTGATGGACACGCAGTATAAATAATGGATAACACAAAAGGAAACCATGACAACAAAATATTTTAATACAATCATTCCATCTGAACTGGCGGGCTATCGGCTTGATAAAGCCCTCGCGACACTATTCCCTTCTTATTCACGAGCGCGTTTGCAGCAATGGATACGCAATGGACAGGTTTTAATCAATACAGCCCCCTGGCGTGGTAAGGATAAAGTGAAAGGCGGAGAAAAAGTACAAGTCACTGCACAACTTGAAGAAGAAGTTCCTTGGAAAGCCCAAGTATTACCTCTTAACATCCTTTATGAAGATGAGGACCTATTAGTCGTTAATAAACCTGCAAACTTAGTCGTACACCCAGGGGCTGGTCATCAAGATAACACCCTGGTGAATGCATTACTGCACCACACACCGACATTGGCATCAATACCCCGTGCTGGTATTATTCACCGTCTTGATAAAGATACCAGTGGCATATTAGCAGTAGCGCGATCTTTACCCGCCCATACCCATTTGGTAGCGCAACTTCAAAACCATGATTTTATGAGAGAATATCAAGCAGTAGTAACTGGGGTGCTGGTTGCCGGTGGTACAGTAGATGCGCCGATAGGACGGCATCATATTCACCGGACTCGTATGGCTGTGGAAGCATCCGGTAAACAGGCTATTACCCATTATCGTATTATCCAACGTTATCGCGCCCATACGCTGCTGCGCGTCAAATTGGAAACGGGGCGTACCCATCAAATTCGCGTCCACCTTGCTTATAAACATTATTCTATTGTAGGCGATTCCATATATGGGGGACGTTTGCGGATACCCCCTAATAGTCAGGACACATTTAAAGAAATCTTACGAACCTTTCCGCGTCAAGCCCTACATGCCGAACGATTAGGATTGACTCATCCGATCAATGGTAAATGGATGCAATGGTCAGTCCCTTTACCTGATGATATGCAAGATTTATTGGTCGCACTTGAAAAGGATAAACAAGAACATGCTTAAATTTATAACACCCACTTGGCCGGCACCCTCGCAAGTTAAAGCCTATAGCACAATTCGTCAAGGTGGCTACAGTCACCCGCCTTATGACGGTTTCAATTTAGCCGAACATGTCGGCGATGATGCTAAGGCAGTCGCGGCGAATCGCTCTGCGCTTATCCAAACCCTAAAAATGCCGACCAAACCGATTTGGCTTAAACAAGTCCACGGGAATAAAATTGTGATGGCTAATACTGAGCATCGCTATAGTGCGGCTGATGCCACTTTTACGACGCAACCAGGGCACATTTGTGTTGTTCTCACCGCAGACTGTTTACCGGTACTATTTTGTAACCGTGCGGGTACTCGCGTTGCAGCAGCTCATGCTGGTTGGCGTGGACTGGCAGATGGAATATTAGAAACCACTTTACAACATTTAAATGTTCCCCCTCAAGATATATTAGTTTGGTTAGGTCCCGCTATTGGAGTCCAAGCGTTTGAAGTAGGTGATGAGGTGCGTCAAGCGTTTATGGATTTTTTGCCATCGGCAAAGGATGCTTTTAAACCAAGTCGTGAGGATCATTGGTTAGCCGATTTGTATCTACTGGCTCGGCAACGTTTAGCTCATCAAGGTGTAACAGCAGTATATGGGGGCGATTTTTGTACCTATACAGATGCAGAACGTTTTTATTCCTATCGGCGCGATAAAGTAACAGGGAGAATGGCGAGCTTGATTTGGTTTTTGAAAATGATGCAATGAAAGGCGATCGTATTATAGATGCGCACTGGCTTTATTTTGTAGGGCGAACAAGCAGGTTCGCCCCTACAATCGCGTGCTTGTCTCAATTACTTCTGTCTAGCTGTGGCAATGTACAAAATGATATAACCCACTATCGCGGCGCAAAATGATCCTAATAAAACGCTGAGTCGTACTTGAGTCATATATTCTGCATCTGTAAATGCTAATCCGCCAATAAATAAACTCATGGTAAAACCAACACCACATAAAACAGAAACCCCATAAAGACTCATCCAATTCGCATTTTCCGGTAAGGGGGCTAATCCGAGTTTAATCGTTATCCAAGCAAATCCAAACACACCCAATTGTTTTCCTATAAATAAACCTAGCATGATGCCTAAAGGTACCGGTTCCAAAAGAACATTTAAGCTCATGCCTTCAAAAGATACACCTGCGTTGGCAAAAGCAAATATGGGTAATATGAAATAGGCAACCCAGGGATGTAGTTTTTCTTCAAATTCATGTAATAGAGGGTATCCACCGTCTCTAATGCTTGGGATGAAAAATGCCAAAGCAATACCAGCGAGGGTAGCATGTAAACCTGATTTAAGAATAAAAAACCATAAAAATAACAGCAGAATCAGGTATAGTTTAAGGTTAGCTATTCTTTTCCAGTAGAATAATATTTTGGGTATTGTCAGTATTGCTGCTGCTAATGCTAAATAATAGGGTTGCAACTCCTGCGTCGAATAAAATAGAGCGATAATGATGATAGCCACTAAATCATCAATGATAGCCAGTGCCATTAAGAAAAGTTTTAAAGATAAGGGAACACGTTCGCCTAATAACATTAATATGCCTAATGAAAAAGCAATATCGGTGGCGGATGGAATTGCCCAGCCATTTAATGCGCTTGAATTGTCCCAGTTTAAGCTGGCATAAATCAATGCTGGTACTATCGCCCCTCCCGCAGCGGCAATGACAGGTAAAAGCATGACTTTTGCTCCCTGAGACAATTGCCCTTCCAGTACTTCGCGCTTGAGTTCTAGTCCGATTAATAGAAAAAAGAGGGTCATTAAACCGTCGTTAATCCAAAATTCTAATGGTTCTATATGGATTTTGATTTGGGGACCGATTTGAAGAACTAAATCACTATGTAGTAGGATTTCATAGAAATGGGCAAAAGCTGAATTACTGATTAATAAAGCCAGTATTGTTGCCCCAATTAATATAATACTGCTGGCTGATTCCAGAGCAACAAATTTACGAAATTCATGAATCGCATCCTGAAGAATGATTAACATAATGGTTAATAATGGCTAATGGTGAAATAAACCCAATTTTTTGAAAAAACGGGGTTTCTAAAAAGCTTCCAAAACGTTTTTTCCCATTCGATTTTTTTTAAGGAAGGGAAAAGTGACTTCGCTGGTTGCAAACCTGCTCCAGCAAAAATTTTTAACAGCTGTCAAAAATGGCTGTTGCCAAATTTGCACAGGTCATTTTCACACACTCCCAGTCATGCCATTTGGGATCAAGACCCTTGTACTCGGATAATGTCTGTTTGACCTCGTCTAAGTCGAATGGCAGCGCGTTCGCAAGTTGTGCTTGTAGTTGCTGAAGTGGGGATTCCCCATTTTCTTGCGGGTACAAACTATTAAAGCGTTCAAGTGCCTTGACAACCGGCTCATTCCCCAAGTGATCTGCTAAAGCGACAAAATCCAAATAATCGCGGGTAGCATTGCGTTTAAGGATAAGTATTCCTTTGATACGCAATATTTCAGCCTCAGTCGGTATGCTTAACATTTTTCCGTGATAATTGATTACCTTGGTCTCCAATGGCTCATGACGGATTAATTGCCGTATGCCGGTTTCTATACCATCCAGATTGCCCAAAATTTGTACAGGCCTTTGAATTCGGGCTGTTTTCCATCCAGCAACCGATTCCAACTCGGCTAAGATATCCTCAAACCGGCTTTTTAAGTCAACCAATACATGATCAGCATCCCGCGAAAAGCGGTGCTGTGCATAAATAGCAGAGGCTGTTCCACCCACCAGCACCGCTTGAGGCAGAATACGTTGTAAACGAGCGGCAGATGACAAAACTTGTTCCCAGTCAGGTAAGGTGTTTTTTCGCATAATGTTTCCAAAAGTGGTAACGTTGAGCATAAGGATCATGGACATAAGCCTGACAAATTCGCTGCACTTTCTCAAGTAAAGTCCGGTTATTGAGGACGGCATCTCGTAACTCGATCCAATCTTCCCAACGCCCACGCGAAATGATGTCATCAATCGCTGCCAAAGTATATTGTTGATGATTTAAGTGGCGATGTAACATAAAACTAATCCCATTTTTTACCCTTGTTATTTTTTAGCTGCAAAAAGTTTGAATACGATAATCCAAAGTTTTTTTAGAAATTTCTAAACGAATTTTTTTTCAATCAGAAAATTTGCCTAGCAATAATTTAGAAAACCGTTTTTTTACGCCATCAAATTTTCGCGTGGATTGAAGGATAATTCTTGTGCCATTTTGCGATAAAATGCTTGTGCTGCTTCAGTGGAAGCTTTTGGTGTCACAATTTGTAGTACAATATAATGATCACCAGGTGGGTTGCCCTGGAGTCCTCGCCCTTTAAGGCGCAATTTTTGCTCAGATTGTGAACCTGCCGGGATTTTCATATCTACATTTCCACCTAAAGTCGGTACTGCTACGGTGCTACCCAAAGCCGCTTCCCAGGGGGCAATAGGTAAAGTAAGATAAACATCTTGACTTTCGACACGGTAAAAACGATGAGGCTGAAATTCGATTTCCAGATATAAATCACCACGGACACCGCCTACCCCCTCTGGTCCTTGTGAACGAAGACGAATTTTTTGACCTGATACGACACCTTGGGGAATTTTAACATTTAAAGTGCGTGTTTTAGAGTGTATTTGCCTGTGAGGATCTATTTCAGGTACTCGTAATTGTAGAGTTCGAGTGGTACCTTGATAAGCTTCTTCAAGAGTTATCGCTATTTTAGCATGTTGATCTTCGCCCTTTGCTTGAGCTTGAAAGGGACTACGGCATTGATGGCCCGACGTTGGTCTACCGGCAAACAGGCTTTCAAAAAAATCACTGAAATTAACATGCGTACCGGTAAAACCCCCACCCCCTGTATTCCAACCTGGAGGTGGTCGAAATTCTTCACCTGCTCGCCAATTGTTGCCTAATTGATCATAAGCGGCACGTTTTTTTGGGTCCTTCAGGACCTCGTAAGCTTCTCCAATTCCTTTAAACTGTTCTTCTGCTTGTTTTTCTTTGCTTACATCCGGATGATATTTACGTGCTAACTTGCGATAAGCGCGTTTAATGTCATCTTGATTAGCACCACGCGATACACCTAAAATTTTGTAGTAATCTTTATATTCCATGTTGAGTTCTTTTTTATTGAGGGCGAACACACAGGTTCGCCCCTACATAATTTATTTCATTGTGGGGGTTAAATGAAAATTTTATACGCTTTTTTACTATTAATCTGGCTAGTGATAGCCGGCTGTACTGGCTCCATTTATGGAATACCTGCCAGTGAATGGGAACATAAGGACCCCATAGAACGTCAGGCGATTATTGAACGTTTTAAACGGCAAGAAAAAATATATGCCCAAACTCGCGCCCAAGCTGAAAAAACGCGGGCGCAAGTATTAGCATTTGACAAAGATGAAGCCGAAAAATTTGCCCGTCAATGCAATCCACCTAAAGATAGTCCATTTGACTCTAATAAGTGTAAGATTATTAGCCGTCGTCGTTAATAATTAAATACTATTTTTGCGAAGGTATAGTTAGCCAGAAAAGTTTTGTCGTTCACAAAAAATCCGATTTTTAAGCCGCAATATTTATTTGGATAACTATATTAACCATTAACCATTAAGCATTATCCGTAGTATTAAGAAACTTTTCAATTGTGCGACGCTCTTTTTTAGTCGGGCGCCCCATTCTAGGCTGACGTAATGCGCCTGTTTGACGACGCAATTCAGCCGCTTTCTCATTTTCTTTTATACTTTTCGGCGTTTCTTTATACAGCAAGACGGCTTCCGATGCGGGGCGGCGTTGCTTAGATAATCCTTGCACAATCACAGTGCGTTCTATATAACCGGTGCGTATAGTCAATTGATCACTCATTTTGATTTCTTTAGCCGGTTTAGTACGTTGTTGGTTGAGATGAACTTTATTACGGGTGACTGCTTCTGTTGCCAGGCGACGGGTTTTAAAAAAACGCGCTGCCCAAAGCCATTTATCAAGTCTAATTTTAGTGGTTTGAATTGGTGTTTGCATAACAAATCCTTTTTAAATTTGAGATGGTTCAGCCTTGCAATAAAGATTTTTAGGTGCTTCACTGAAATATTTAAATAAAGCTGGACATAGCCAGCCTTCTAAATGATGCGCTTCCCAAAGATACCAATTGCCTTCAGATTCTTCCCGACACCAGGTGAGTTGAGCTTGATAGCCGGGAAAGGGGGTTGCTGAAAAAAACAGCTTAAAGCCCTGGGTTGCATTAGGAATATCCTGTACGAAAATATCAATAATCGAAGGCATACCAGAAACAAAGGGTTCTTGCACTAGCCCCACTCGTTCATCATCAAACATCCAAACGTCTTGATGACGATAGGGGAAAATGACCATAATGGAATTATTCATGTTTTTTATTCCCAATAATGATTTAAAGTAACTATTCAGGTACGGCAAGTGGGATTGCCCCTACATCAGAATATTGTATCTTAAGAACGTGTATAAAATAATTTCTAAATTAAAATATAGAATACAGAATATTGTTGTAAGGGCAATCTTTTATGCTCGCCCTTTTTAAAATAAAACATTGAGTTTTAAGTGACATTATATGAAAAAATTTGATAAATATATTGGTAAAAACGTGCTGGCTGGCATATTGATCGTATTATTAGTGTTAGTCGGCTTATTTACCTTTTTTGCCTTTATTGATGAAGTTGATGATATAGGTAAACAACGCTATGGGTTATGGGAAGCAATTGAACATGTTTTATTAGAAATTCCAGGCTATGTTTATGACTTGTTTCCGACAGCGGCTTTATTAGGAAGCTTATTGGGATTAGGGCAATTGGCTAATAACAATGAATTGACCGTGATGCGGGCTGCAGGGGTATCCATTGTGCGAATTGCAGTTTCTGCGCTAAAAGTGGGTTTTGGATTAACCTTAATTGTGATGGTGATTGGCGAAACTTTAGCCCCGTTTAGTGGACAATATGCCAAGAGTATGCGAGCAACGGCACAATCTGAACATGAACATCAACAAATGGTATTTAGTAGCCGTTATGGTTTTTGGGCACATGATGGTAATAATTTTATCAATATTCGCACGATTTATCCTGATGGGGGGTTTGGTATCATTTCGTTATATGAATTTGATGATTCACAACGCTTACGCGCCTTGATTTATGCAAGAATTGCTTATTATGAGGATGGGCAATGGTTATTGAAGGATGTTGAAAAAACTAACATTGATGTCAATAAAGTGACACGCGAATATTTGAAGGAAACGACCTGGGATGCTATTTTAAAGCCGGAATTGGTCAAAATTGTTGTTGTGCGTCCACATCAATTATCTAGTTTTGGATTGTCCAAATATATTGACTATTTAAAACAAAATGGACAACGCACCACACAATATGAACTGGCATTTTGGACACGCCTTAGTTATCCTTTAGTCAGTATCACAATGACTTTGTTAGCGATTCCCTTTGTTTTTGGTTCATTACGTAGTGTTTCGGTAGGGCAACGGATTTTGGTGGGTGCTTTGCTTGGTGTAGGATTTCACATGCTGAATCAGGCGACCGGTAATATGGGTTTAGTCTATGGTATTTATCCGGCTGTCAGTGCGTTATTGCCCCCGGTTCTATTTTTGGTTTTAGCCATCGTTATGATGCGCCGCATTGTTTAGCATTTATTGGGGAATGATTGATTGAAGAGGGTAAGCTTGGGTTGACCAGCGCCCAAGCTACCTAGCATAATTCAAATTCGGTAGGATTCATAAGAATTATGATTACTCAATTATATAGCAAAACTTATGCCAGTTTTATTTTACCCTTCTAATGGCTTTGTTCGCATAGTTAAAATTTAATAGAATTTTTTAGACACTTTTTGAGGAGTGCCAAATATCATACAAAATAGTAACCAAGCCAGTTCCTGGCAACCAGAAAAAAGTCAGGATAAGGATTTATTTAAAGCAAAACCTTTCCTAAAATGGGCAGGTGGTAAAACGCAATTAATTGAGCAAATGGTTCGCTACTTTCCGCTAGAATTTAATCACAATCGCCGAAACATTGATTTTACTCAATCTAATATTGAACGAACTGTTCAATTTATTTTTTTCAATCGAACTTGTTTTAATGGATTATTCAGGGTTAATAATAAAGGGGATTTTAATGTTCCTTTTGGAAGTTATAAAAATCCTACAATTTGTTTTAGCAAAAATCTGCAAGCCGTTTCCACTTTATTACAAAATGTCGAAATTCGACATGGCGACTTTACTATTATTCAGCCTTTTATCAATCGGAATACATTTGTTTATTTTGATCCGCCATACAAACCTATTAGTACTTCATACCAAAAATCAAGTTTTAATGATGAATCACAAATCAGGTTAGCTCATTTTTTTCGGGAACTTGATCGAAAAGGTGTCAAATTGATGTTAAGTAATTCGGAACCTCATAATTATGATCAATCAGATAATTTTATTTATAATATATTTGATGGATTTCAGATAAACCGCGTTTTTGCTAATCGGATGATTAATTCTAAAGCTAACTGGCGAGGTAAAATTAGTGAATTGCTTATTACAAATTACTAAACTTTTTTCTGGGTAGTTAAATTATCTCGCAGCGCGAGATAACGTAACCCGACATTTTATACTCCGCAAGGTTAAATTTTCGGATATTTGTAGGGCGAACCTGTGTGTTCGCCCTGAGAGTCCTGAAAGCCAGGGCAGACACACAGCTCTGCCCTACGAAAATCAGAAAACTTAAGCACTCGAAGTATATTTTAATAATTGATATTAATTTAAGATGGAAAAAAACAGTATTATTCTAATTGTTGATGATGACTCAATAGGGCGTGAAACCTTAAACGCATTGCTTTGTGAGCAGGGATATGATTTAGCTTTTGCGAAAGATGGGTTTGAAGCTTTAACTAAAGCGGCGGAATTAACCCCGGATGTTATCTTATTGGATGTGATGATGCCGGGTATGGACGGGTTTGAAGTTTGTCGGCGTTTACGTACCAAACCATTACTCACCGATATACCCATTATCATGGTGACTTCTTTAGGTGATCGTGATTCACGTTTAAACGGTATTAAAGCGGGTGCAGATGATTTTATTTCTAAACCTTTTGATACTTTTGAATTGCGTGCTCGATTAAGAACTATTACTCGGCTTAATCGTTATCGCCGTTTAATAACAGAACAAGCTAAGTTTGAATGGGTGGTTGAACAGGTTGATGAGGCTTATTTGATACTTGATCACAGTGATCAAATACTTTATAGCAATTCACAAGCTCGTAAAACTTTTAATCTGGGTAGCGAAGCAGTTGGACTGCTTGGTAAAAAATTCTTGGAAGTGGCTGCTAAACACTATCATTGTGAACCACAACTTTCCTGGAGTAATTGGTTAGAACATGCTAACCCAGCTTCACCTCGTTATCTGGTGCGTCCAGAAACTTCGACTGCTCATGCTTTCTGGTTGCAAGTTGAAGCAATGGAAATGTCACCAGGAACGGGTGAAAAATATTTAGTTCGTTTACATGATATAACAGATGCTGTTTTATCTGAAAGACGAAAGTGGACATTCCAAGGGCAAATTTGTCATAAGCTGAAAACCCCTCTTTCTCATGTCACAATGGGGCTTGAATATATTAATAGTCATTATTCAACATTAAGTGATAACGATAGGAAAGAATTTTTAGCCATTGCATATTCAGGTGCTAATCGTCTTCAATCTGAAATTGAAGAAATTTTTAAATACTTAGATATGTCAGATTATACTCAGCAAGAACTTGGAATTTGTACTATCGCAAATATTTTGTCGATTATAACGACTGTTAAAGAAGTGCTAGAACTTGAATCTGTTCATGTTTTTCACAAGGAGATTGAGAACCTGAATGAAACTTATGTCTTTATTACTTCACCAGCGATGGAATTAGTATTGACAGAACTGTTTTCAAATGCTAAGAAGTTTCATACCAAGGGTTCGCCTAACTTAGAAGTCAATCTAGCCGTTATTGAAAAAAGTTTATGTCTGCAAGTTTGTGATGATGGGCTACATCTTTCGCCTGAACAATTGGAGCAGATTTGGACACCCTATTATCAGGGCGAAAAGAACTTTACTGGAGAAGCACAGGGGATGGGGCTGGGTTTATCAATGATAGCTTCATTAATATGGGAAGCAGGTGGTGCTTGCCGTGCTTACAACCGTAGTGAACAAAATGGCATTGTGATAGAACTGACTTTGCCTTTAGATCCTGATTAATGATTAGCGTGTTAGAAATACCCTTTTTTTGAAAAAAGGGTATTTCTTTCTTTAACTGATAACTAATAACTGATATGTTACCTCTTAAAAAAGTTGTACTTTTTAAACATGGTGTTGGTTATTTTGAACGGGAAGGGCAAGTCAAGGGAGATGCTTCAATTGATTTGCACTTTCGTGCTTCAGAAATGAACGACGTACTTAAGTCATTGACGGTGCTGGATTTAAACGATGGACTTATTACTAGCATTAGTTACGAATCCACCCTGTCTCTCGAAGAGCAGTTAAAGGATATTGCGATTCGATTGCCTGAAAAAAATGCCCTGCGTGGTTTATTATCACAAATATCAGGGGCGCATGTTGCCGTTGAAGTCGGGCAAAAAACGATAACTGGGATAGTAACGGGCATAGAAACCATTAAACGTCAAGTTGGTGATGCCACCCTGGATAGTCCCTACCTTTCCCTTTTAATCGAAGGTGGAGCACTGCAATCATTCGATATCATGGAAACCAAGCAAATCACATTGCTGGATGATAATCTGAAAAAAGATTTGCAACACTTACTTGATGTCCTTATCGCTACTAAAAGGAAAGATCAGAAAAAACTCACGGTTTTTCTCAAGGGCGAAGGTGAGCGTACCATTAATCTGAGTTATGTTATTGCAGCCCCCCTATGGAAAACGTCTTATCGTTTATTGTTACAGGAAAAATTGTCCTTAATTCAAGGCTGGGCATTGGTTGATAATACTCAAGATGAAGATTGGGAAAATGTGGATTTGTCCTTAGTGGCAGGCTTGCCAGTTTCATTTATTTATGATCTTTACTCACCGCGTCATCAAAAACGTCCTGTGGTACGGGTAAAAGAAGAAGCCGCTTATGCTTCACCAGAATCTGAAAAAACCGTTGTGGATTATGAGTCTTTAGAGATAGATGGAGATTTATTTCAATATGAGATTGAAAACCCCGTGACGGTACGTCGCCAACAATCGGCTTTAGTACCTATCTTGCAAACTCATTTGAGTGGACAACCGGTGGCGGTTTATAATCAAGAAGTCCGCTATAGCAATCCAATGTCTGCGCTGTTATTTAAAAATAGCACAGAACTGACTTTGGAAAATGGACCCGTGACGCTATTTGAAGAGGATGCTTATGTTGGTGAAGCGATGCTCAATACCCTCAAGCCAGATGAAGAACAATTAGTCTCCTATTCTGTAGAATTTGGTTGTATTATCAGTATTGATTCGGATAATGAAACCCAGGCGGTTCATCAAGTTTACATAACACAAGGTTTCTTAGAATTGTATTATTATGAACTTGATTCCAAAACATACTTTATTAATAATAACACAGAGCGAAAACTCGATCTCTTTTTGGAACATCGTTTCAATCCGGGTTGGGAATTGACTAATACACCGCAACCTGTCGAACGGATTGAACATTTTTACCGCTTTCGCTTTGATGTGCCTCGTCATAAAACGAAATTATTCACAGTAACAGAATGTATTGAACGCTCAAGCACTTATATCATCAAAGAAACTTCGCGGGAAACTTTATCAGTGTGGTTGAGGAAAAAATACATTGACAAGAAAACATTGCGTACTTTAGAAGGTATTGTCCAATTGACAGAACAACTCACCCAAATTAAGCTTGACATTGAAACTAAAGAAAATGCGGTGATGGCTATTTTCAAAAATCAAGATAGAGTTCGTCAAAATCTCCAAGCCTTTGGCAATACAGAAGCTGAACGTGGCTTACGTGAACGTTACATCGACAAACTGGCTAATGAAGAAGATAAACTGGCTCAATATCAGACTGACATTGACGCATTAGAAACCCAAAAAAGTGCAACTGAAAAGACGCTAAATACACAGATTAATAGTATTGAATTTAAAGCGAAACTGTAAAAAATGACTCCGAAACCTGAACATGAACCCTTTGATGATACAACGAAAGCATTTTATCAGCGTTTTTTTAAAAGTTGGGGACTTGATGTCGAA
Source organism: Gammaproteobacteria bacterium (assembly GCA_003645255.1). GTDB lineage: Bacteria > Pseudomonadota > Gammaproteobacteria > Beggiatoales > Beggiatoaceae > QNES01. The sequence continues at coordinate 1,242 of QNES01000059.1, read as the reverse complement.
ACAGAACGTGAAGTTTTTTCTCGCTCGCGGACTATTGATTTAGTAGTCATTAGTACCGACGCTAATCGTCGCAAATTACAGAATAGCGTATTTGCCCATTTTCGACAACTCAACGCCCTTGAACTCAAAGGTATCCATGACCCGTTTACAGTAGATGATTATAATCTTATTGTGATGCGGGCAACTGCACTTGGCGTACCGAAATATCAAAAAAAGTCCGATCTAAATCATCAGAAAACTAAAGAGCCAACTCAACTCCTAAACGAAATCACGGTAACAATAGTCTGTGTCACACGACCCGATAAGATTTTGAATCAACTCAAACAAGCGTATCGATTTGTGAAAAAGGAAGCAGGCATTTACCACTGTGATGAAGTATTGGGAAAATGGATCATTCATCCCGATGAATTGGACTTAGTCCCCAAAAACTATCCGCTGTTACCATTAGCACGGGGGGACAAATTAGAACAATTTATTTCCTTGTGTGTGCGCGAGGGACTTAATGATTATCTGCAACTGATAGTCGATATTGGACTAGCCACCAATCCAGAATTGATCTGGCGAAAAATTTTAGAGGTAAAACAGATGAAACATCTAATACGTGAAGAAACATGGCCGGTGATTGACCAGTTTTTTCGAGAAACGCCAGAAGCAATGGGGAAACTACCCACGTTTCAAGAAGTTTTAACTTCAGCGCAGAGACACAGTCTACAACAGGGCGAATTAGCCACAGAGCATCGCTTAGTGATTCGTCAATTACATCGCAAATTCCCCCAAGTACCAAAGGGGCTTTTACAACACATTGAAATGACCTCTGATATAGAGCAGTTAGATAATTGGTTAGATCAGATTATGTTTGCGAAGGAATTGGCTGAAATTGATTTCAAAATGCCGCCTCAAAAACCAGAACCTTAAAAAACCAGGTTTGTAGTCCACCCAACCTGGCTCTTCAATGCCATTGACTATCGGGCAGACACGCAGGTCTGCCCCTACGATATCCATTATATTTCATGGCTGTAGTGGCGAACATTCGTTATCGCCCTGGCTTTAATCCAAGAAAAGGTTTACGTTCAATTTTCAAATTGCGAGGTTTGTTATCAAATTATCAAATATAAGCCCTAATTATTGGGTTATCGTGCCAGCGGCGGGTAGTGGTTCGCGGATGGCTAGTCAGCGTCCTAAACAATATTTACCCTTACATGGTAAACCCATTCTCCAACATACTTTAGAACGATTATGTTT
>QNES01000058.1 GCA_003645255.1 Gammaproteobacteria bacterium | reverse complement strand
TCATATTGAATATCCTGTCATTTTGCCCGCATATTACATACCATGGGACCGGAAATTCAGGCCAGTTTGCCCGATTAAAAAATTATCCTGTCAAATCCACCTAATAATAGGTATAATCAGGCATATTTGCCCGTATATTCAATATTATCGACAATTCAGGCCAGTTTGCCCTGTTAAAAAATTATCTTGTCAAATAGACTTGACGTTATCTACCAAAACAAGCATACTGATCATCTAAGCTCAATATAAGTTCATTGTAATTTAAAATTAGCTCTATGTCAAACGAAAATCAAAAAAAATAATTTGCTAACAGAAATGCGAAATTTTATGCGCCGTTTGCATTATTCTATCCACACAGAAAATGCGTATTGTGACTGGGTTGCTAAATATATCCATTTCCACAAAATGCAAGTGTTCAGTCAGCCTGGAAATAAATTGATCTCACTTTGTCCAGAACAAAGTTTCAAGGCTAAAATCCTAAAGGGGACTGATATCGGTTCTAACTAAACTTAACTGCTTGTTTTATAAGGAAAATTTTAATTTATGCGATATGGGCTTTTTTTAGGTTGGTTGGATGTTTTTACCCCACTTTGTCTGAGATCGTCGCTTGTAGGCAATCTGAGAGCGTCGCTTTAAATGTGTGTAAAATTCGTTGTATTGCGTTTTATTATTGTTTTGAGTTTTTTAAAAATAATTAAGGCGTTCGTTGCTTGTAAGCTATTTTAGATGTTTATTTTTAGTTTTTTGTGTCGTTAGAACTCAAATTTTAAGTGAGCGTAGTGACAGTAGGGTGGGTAGCCAGGTAGCCCACTATTTCATTAAAACCGAAAATGATTCACAAATGCCTTATGAAATAAAAGCTGATGCACACAAAAACACGTTTGCCCACCCTACCTGGCTTAAAAATATTTTTTGTACGATTTTCAATAAATTACAATCTAATTGCCATTTTTAGGTGGTATATTATTTTTTGCGAGTTGCCTAAGCCAGGGCATTTGTGGTGGTTCGCCCCATATTTAGTTAGAATAAAGGAAGTTTTACTCTGAACGGTCAGGGGAAGGCGTTTCAACTATCAAACGCCTATCTGCATTCCACACAATTTCAACTAATTTTGCCTGATTAAGAGCCTCAATCGGTGAAATATCACTCCCGGACTTGGGTTCAAAAACATACTGGATACTGGACATATTTTGAAAAGAACACAAAGTTTGCCCCTGTCTGTCATTAGTACCGGCTTGACAATCGATAATTTTTTCACGACTTTTAAATACCTGAGCATAAGCCGCCCCCATTTTGGCTTGAGCAGGTAGTAATACCTTATCATCGAATATGTGGATACGAGCAATTTTCCCCCTATTTTGGTTGGAGTAAATTTCTATCACGCTTTCTTGACGATTGAGTTTAAAGTGGGCTGGCTTGACCAATTTTTTAACATACTTCACGCTATAATCAGGTAAAGCCCTGGTTATCGTCTTTTCGTCAAAATCACTATCGGGATTAAGATAACCAACGCTTTGCGGTGTTATCAACAGGCTGCTATCAAGCGATTTAAAAAAGAAAAATATTGTTCCCTCCCAATAACTAAGCATTAGCTCATTGTTCACGACAACAAATTCCCGATCTTCACCAAGCCAACTATCGCTTTGACAAGCGATACTCACCAACTGAATTTCTTCTTCAACAATACCGAGACGGTGCGGTGTGATTTTATAACCAATTAAAAAGTATCCCTCTGCATTTTCCGTGGTAACTTGATAATTAAACTGATGGCATGTTTGGATCGTTTTATCATCAGCCAAGGTAGCAGATTGATGCGCTGTAAATTTAGCTACCTTGCCAACCCAGTTTTTCATATTAACCTGAGACATTGCAGGATAACCCACCACTTGATAGCTAACAACCTGCCATGAACCTTCAATGGGTAATATCGGTTTTGCAACCGCACTATGCCCGTAAAATAGACACATCACAACAAAAATAACATTTTTCATAAGTCACCTTATAAGTTAAGCTGTTTCATTACTCCAATTAACCATTAACATCTTTATTATTCTGTTTAGCCTGAAGATTTATAACATAAGCTAACAACTTGGCTTGTTCCGTCAGTATGATTTTACTAATTTCTTGGACCAATTTTAAGCTGTCATTAACACTAATACCGGCTTGCGGTCCTATAGGCGTTACTGGCTTCTGAATAGGCGTTTTCTGAGGCGTGTCCTTATTATCAAGTTCCGTAAGCACCGTTTTTGGCTTTGAAAAGAAATTCACAATAGAGTGCAGTAGGATAATAAGGATAATAAGAACGAGCGAAGCTACTGAAAGATTGGTGATTAATGTCTTCAGTTGTTGATTAATAAAAACTCTTTTTCTAGCAATGCTTTTATCAACATCATCAATATAAACCCCCGTTCCTATTATCCAATCTAATGGTTTATACAATTTCACGTAAGACAATTTAGGCACATCTTTTATGGTACCCCTTAAAGTGGGCTTGTCCCAGGTATACTGAATATAACCACTGCCTTTTTCTTTACAAATGTTAATAAGGGAACTAATCACATTTCCAAGCTTGTCAAGATGACCGCCGGCTAATACAATATTTTCAATTGAAGATGCAATTGGATACATATAGAACTTAGGAGCAGACTCATCGGTATTATTTATCCAAAAAAAACCAATGCCATTGTTATATCTCATTTGTCTGAGTTCTTCTTTACTTTTTTCAATACCATCTAAAATCGCATCATTCACATAAAAATCTGTACCAATGACCCAATTCCATGGCGTAAACTGTCTAACATAAGACAATTTAGGCACATCAGTCTTTGAACCATCTTGAATCGTTTTTGGCCATAAATAATCGACAAAGCCTCCCCCAGACTGTTTGGACACTTCAACAAACGCTGCAAAAAGATTTTGTTCCTTACCCATCGCACAATTATACTTAGGATTGTCCATCACCTGACCATTAAGTGACGGATTCAATGGGTGCATAATCATCGATGGATAAGGCTCATTCGTATCATTAATCCAAATATATCCACGACCATTATCATATCTAATTTTTTCAATCGATTTTTGAGCTTCTAATTGAGCTTCTATAAGAGTCAACTTTCCGTTTTCAACCGCCTGTGCTTTTATTTTCAGGATCGTCTCAACAATATCAATAATATTAATCAAACGATAGCCATAGTGTTTTTCTAAATACTTCTTCTCCATAGATTTTTTATAGTTAGAATCAATGGTTGAATAAGCAACATCTACAAAGTTTTTGAGATTTTGTCTCACTTCATGAATCTCTTCTTCTTTGTATTTAGCGAGAAGTTCATCGGCTCTTTGTGTGGCACCATAAATAGTATAAGCTATGAATATAATTATTAATATTATCACTTCAAAAATAGTGCTTTTCATAATGGTTTATTGCTATAGTTATATTCAGTCTGTATTAGGATAATTCAGATGTAAGTTATATGAACCTATCCGGCCCTATTCGTTTTTGAGCTTAGAAATCCTATTTTTAAAAAATCTGATTTTTTAAACCTCGTTTTAGGTTCATCTATCAATTATAGTGGATTGTGGTAATTAATCAATATTTATTTTTAAACGAAATGGTTGAAATTTGGAATTTGATTTCTAATGAGTTAAGAATCATCTTGACTACTACAAAATTGTGAATTTTATGTTGTGGTTATGAATTATCAACAATGAATTATATTTTAAAGCATTTTGATACTGTACTTATAAAATTTAATATTACCTCAAATGTCATAGAGGGTTTATCTGTAGAAATTATTAAGATTGATAACAAGTCATTTCTTCCCATTGACTTAGAGCAGACAAATAATGGTTTGCTGAAATGGCTCAAAAGACGTGTCATACCCAAAAATAGAGCGTTTGTTGAAAGTTTTTTGACAAAACTTGGACTGAGTGTTAATGATACCAAGGGAATAATCGATATTTGCAAAGGGTTATCGCTTAATGATTGCTACTGGATAGTAGATGAGACTTTTGACGGCACCTTTGATAAATACAATTTATATGACAATCGTTTCGATAGTATATTATCAATGATAGCTTTCACAGGCTATGGTGACACAATACGAAGTGATTTTGCTTCTACGCCAGAGCTAACAACAGACGGTATGCTGGCTAAATGTTGGCGCAGGGTAAATGGCAAGATAACCCTTTATAAAGCGGGTTCTTTTGGTGCAGCAAATACTGGAAATGAGCCGTATTCCGAGTTTTATGCATTTCAAATAGCTGAAACAATGGGAATGAACGCTGTAGAATACAAATTAAGTAAATGGAAAGGGCGGCTTTGCTCAACATGCGAATTGTTTACAAACACAAAACTGGCGTATATTCCAACCGGTAGAATTGTGACAGGATGGGGAGCCGTTATGGAATATTACAAGGCACTTGGTGAAAGCTATTATGAGTCACTTGTAGATATGCTGATTTTTGATGCCGTCATTTGCAATATGGATAGACATTTTAGCAACTTCGGTTTAATTATAGATAACAAAACCAACGAAATCGTAGAAACAGCACCTATATTTGATAACGGTTTATCGCTTTTCAACTATGCAATGGAAGATGATTTACAAAATATTGATGCTTACGCTAAAACGAGATTGATGGCAACTTCACAGGATTTCATGACATTTGCAAAAGAAGTGATAAATAAAGAACAGAAGAAAAAATTACGAAAGTTAATCACTTTCAAATTCCAAAAACATTCACGATATAATTTACCGGCAAATCGGTTGAAAATTATAGAAGAATTTATCCAAAGAAGAGTACAAGAACTTTTAATGATATAAAAACAGTAGGATTTATTTAAGGGCAAAAAAAAACCTATCAGGTTTAATGGCGAATCAAGAAATCCGATTTTTTGAAAAATCGGATTTCTAAACTTTAGGGCTGAGGATTCCAACTTTCCTGATTGCCCTACTCTATTATAGTAGCATCAATCGTCTTCAAATTATAAACGACGGTGCCATCTTCTAAACGATAGCCAAAGTAGATATTCAGTACACCCGTAAAATCAAAGAATCCACTGTATATCTCGATATCTTCAATTTCCCATAAAGATTCAATTTCCCTAAAAGTTACCAGGTTCGCAATCTCTTCATCCCAAAGATGAATATCATCTTCCGTATCGATCATATAGAAAAGCGGTTTACGCCTGGGAGAAGTTAAGGGCTTATAAGCGGCGCAAATTAAAATTTCTGCACGCAGTCCAATATGCGCCGGTTCAACTTGAATACGACTATAAATTGTTATTGAGTCAGAACGCGACAGTTCATTTTGCAATTTAAAATCACCGTCATTAACAGAGCTACCCCCTATCATAAGGGCTTGTGTCTCCACTTCACCAGCCGGATTGATAGCCACAGCATTCTCCATCTTAACAACGCCATCACCCAACGTTACATCATTAGGCAATTCTACATTAGAACCTATAATGATATGCGAAAGATGACTATTTCTCATAACTTTAAGCGACTCTAGCAGGGCTGGATATTGAGGATCACCTTCAATCTGCCCTTTTAATGCGCCACCAATAATACGAGTGTTAGGCATGAGGGATACATCTTCAAAATAGCCATTAACTTCGCTATTATTGAAAATGCTACCACCCAGGTAACCACCTCTCACAAAAGCCCCCCGAAAATCAATATCAATCAAAGTCCCTTCACTGATGATATAGCTAGTCAATATGCCACCTATTAATACCGCTTCCGGTTTAATCATCAGGTTAGCAACCCAGCTATTGTTTTCAAGTTGTGAGCCTGATTCAAGAATGAAATTAGTCACCCAGCCATTATTTTCAAGCGTACCTTTTAGAGTACCTCCATCAATGTGACCACTTTCACTGACTTTCAAATCCGTTATCGTGATGTTCTTAGCACTGCACTCGTATTTCATTTCACCTTTTTCAGGGCAAATGCGAATAACCGGTGTATTAGGACCATTTATGCCAGGAACAATCTCAACATCATCATTCTCATTATCAACAATGGTCACCATCAGTGTTGTTGACTCTAAAATAGCATCGCCTGTGACTTTCACTAACTTGAGATTCAAAATCTCATCGCCTTCAAATTCATCATCATCTATTAGAGTGATCATCAATTCTTTAGCATCGCTATCCCCATCAAACCAGGTGAGCGTGTGACTGTTTATCTCAAAATCTTGCCCCGCAATGGCGATTTGACTTTGATTCAGTCCAAGTGTTTCAACTTTTACGCTCACTTCACCATCACTTCCTTCAAGGCGTTGGACTGTAAGCCTATAAAAGCCTGCATTTTCATCAACCTTATCAGAATTGTCCGGGGAAATTTGTATTTTACCTGGATGACTGAGTGGGGGCAGCGGCTCATCTGTGTTTGTCGCCGTAGGCTGCGGATTAATCTGTGGCTCATCAACATCAGTTGAATCAGTTGACGGCGAATTAACCGGCTCGGTTGATTCATCATCAGTAACGGTTACAGCATCTGGATTGGTATCCGCTTGATCTATATCATTATCTGTGTTTGTCGCCGTTGGCTGCGGATTAATTTGTGGCTCATCAACATCAGTTGAATTAGTTGACGGCGAATTAACCGGTTCGATTGAATCATCATTAGCAACGATTACAGCATCATCTGGATTGGTATCCGCTTGATCTATATCATTATCTGTGTTTGTCGCCGTTGGCTGCGGATTAATTTGTGGCTCATCAACATCAGTTGAATCAGTTGGCGGCGAATTAACCGGCTCGGTTGAATCATCATCAGCAACGGTTACAGGTTCAGGCAGGGCAGACTGATAGACGCTCAAAAAACCATAGTCTTTGGCATCTTTTACAGTTTCACCGCCAGTTGTCACCGTAATATGATACAATTTTTTAAGGGCTGAACTATCAACACTTAATACGACAGTTAGCGAATTTTCACTGTGAACCGTCATTTCTTTAACGGTAATATGATTATCCCCAAAATCGACGACTGAACTTTCATCAAAATGGGCACCGACGGCATAAAGCGTGACAGTAGCATTGTTTGCGCCCTGTTTAACACTTGAAGGAACTATACTAATGATTTCTGGCAGGGCAGAAGGCTCTGTGATATAGAGTACACCTGTCACCGTTTCAGTGGTCCCATCATTGAGCGGTGTTGTCACCGTGATATCATGTTGAGTCTGCGCGTTGATTTCTGCCTGCACGGTCACATTGATAATCAATTCTTCGCTGGAAACAAACTCAACCGTATTAACTTTAATACCAGTGGTATTGATTGCGACTTGGCTGGTAGTATTGAAATTGGCATTTTTCGCTTTGATGCTGAGGGCGGCAGTGCTATCCTGGGGCAATTCTTGAATCTTGGTGAGAGTCAACTCACCGCCGATGGTATCAAACCCCTTACCAAAAGCGGCAGCCATTTTAACAGGATCATCAATAGGGGTACATTCCGTATTGACTGATTGAGCGAAATCAGCACACCAAAAATTAACGGCATCATTGGCTTGCCCTGATGCAAACCATAGCGCCCCTAATAGTATTAAAGGCGTGTTTTTAAGGAAAGGGTTGTGTTTTAACATGATGAACCTCTTTGGTTTTAGTATAGTTTGTCAGATAAATATTTTGGCCTAAAGACCTGACAGGTTTCGGAAACCTGTCAGGTCTGAGAACTTTTATTTTTCTGAAAGCCTATAGTTATCATTATTTTTATCCACTCAATAAAAGGAGCAATATGACTAAAATAGAAAAATCCTTTAATATTTTTGTAGATGTTGATGATACGTTTGTCCGCAGTTATGGTACGAAGCGAATCCCAATAACGGCAACCATTAATCATCTGAAAAACCTTAAAAAAGATGGTGCTATTCTGTTCTGTTGGAGTAGCGGGGGTGCGGATTACGCACAACAAAGTGCTGAAGAATTTGGAATTGCCAACCTTTTTACGGCTTTTCTGCCAAAACCACAAATTCTTATTGATGATCAAAGCATCCAAAATTGGAAAAAACTTCTTCAAGTACATACTTTATCATGTTCAAATAAAACCTTAGAAAATTATCAATCAGAGCTGGAACGATAAGATAGCTATCCTGATGAGCTATGAATTTCCTTTGAGCCATCATTTTGATAAAAATCTCAAAGCTGAAGTTTTTTCAGTGTTTCCTGATGGATACTAACTAGAATGTGTTCTAATAGCTCCATGCTTTTCGGGTTCATAACCAATCGGCCAAACCGTTTGTTGATCAAAAACTGCCCCTTTGAAAAAAGCTTCTTCTAATCGTTGGCAAAGCATGATGGCACCTTTTAAATTAGAATGATTGAAAATAGTGCCACCCACATCCGCCTGGGCCATATCAGCTTGTTGCAAATTAGCATGACTAAAATCAGCAAAGATAGGGGTTGATTTATTCAACTTGCACTTTCTTAAATCTGCATACCTTAAATCGGCTGTCATCAAGGAACTGCCCGTTAAATCAGCTTGTACCAAGATAACGTTATGCATTAAAGCACCTCTTAAATTTGCTTGTCGCAAGCAAGTGCCAGTCAGGTTAAAACCTTCTAAAAGAGCACGATGTAAATCTAAACCATCAAGCACTATATTTTCTAAGGTATCTGCTAGTATTTCTACGTTATGTCCTGTTTGACAATGAATGATAATCATCGGCTACTTATTTCCCCAATCGACAGGATCGATTTGTATTTTTTGGATCGGTTGAATTTGAAAAACTTTACTTGGAGCCATTTTACTTGCTTGCACCTCTGGCATATAGTTCCTTGCATTTTACCAGCAATATAGCGATGGTTGCCATCTACGATGACATCACCATCTATTTTAATAGGAGGTGCTTTTTCTCCTGCATTTAAACGAGCCACATATCTTTGAATGGCTGGTAATGAAACCGCCTTTTGTGTGGTTTGAGTCAGATCATCCTTTAAGGTTTGTTTAATTTGCGTAGGCGTTATGGGATTGTGGTCATCATAGCTTTCAAACATTGTTAATTCAATCGTCAAGTTTTTGGAAACATTGGTTTTTTTTCATGATTAAAGATAATCTCTTTGCCTCCTATACCTTCATCAGGTAAAAAACTTTTGAAATCAGAAAAAAAACCGAAGATAACCTCCGGGGTTTATGGGTTATAACTCAAATCAAGTTAGGCACAACTCATTAATCACATAACTGGTTCAAATTATCACCACTGCAATCAAAAACACTGATGAGTGGAACAAAGTTGACTTCTTTACTAATCAAGCCTTCCTTGATTTTCTCAATCGTGGCTTTCGTTTCAACATCGTCGTAAGGCGTTTGGTATTAAACTTTTGGGTACAAATTTAACACTCTCACTCAACGACTTTAGTACCATCATTCACTTAACGATTACAGTAAAACTGTGTAATAAAGTACCTCCCGGTTGATCTTTAACGACACCTTCTTTGCTACCCGTACTGAATGATGGCGTACAACGGAATTGCCATTGGCTATCGGCTCCTCCCAAGTTGGAGAGTTTGGCACACTCAGCGATCCAAAATGCAGTATTATTCGGTAAGTCTTTACCTCGAATAGTAAACACCGTTGATTCACCTATTCAAACCATAGCGCCCCTAATAGTATTAGAGGCGTGTTTTTAAGGAAAGGGTTGTGTTTTAACATGATGAACTTCTTTGGTTTTAGAAGAATATAGGGTGGATAAGATGCAACCACCCTATTTTGAATCAAATCTTGAGAGACTCAAGCGTGTGAATGTGAATAAATTTAAGAATTGTTATGAGTCAGTCTGACATTTAAACAATACTTTCTATCAATTCTATATCTCTTTTGAGCCACGCATTGACTATATCATTAATGCTTTTTGACTTTTTGACAGCAATTTGACTGATAAATTCAGCCACCGAAGGTTCAAGATAAATGGGTAAATGAAATTCAGCGTCGGGATGATAAAATTTACCCCGTTTACCTTGAGAAAAATCATATTCTGCTTTCATCAATTCTTTTGGTTGCTTTACGCGCTGAAATAATCCTAATAAGTAGGTACACAAAAGTTTATTAACATTTTGTAGGGTGGGTGGTTTTCTTGCCCACCTTTGCTGCAGCGGCTGGTGGGCTGAAAATGTTAAAATATTTATGCGTACCTACTTAAACAGTTTAGCTAAAAAACTTTTGAAATCAGAAAAAAAAAACCCCGAAGATACATCTCCGGGGTTTATGGGTTATAACTCAAATCAAGTTAGGCACAATTCACTAATCACCTAACTGGTTCAAATTATCGCCACTGCAATCAAAAACACTGATGAGTGGAACAAAGTTCACCTCTTTACTAATCAAGCCTTCCTTGATTTTCTCAAGCGTGGCTTTTGTTTCAACATCGTCATAAGGTGGCGCATCGGTAATAAGCAGGATGGTTCCCCCTTGCTTCAGATGGTTCAGTGCCAATATAAAGGCATCCGCTGAGGCTTCTGGACATTGACCGCCTCCTTCTATCTTTAGCCCTTTAAGCTTTTGTAACAACACTTCAATATCTCTCGTTGCAGTAACGAGTTTAATGTCGTTATAGTCTCTGAAGCCGACAATGGCTATAAACGGTGTCGCACCATTCGCAAAGCCATCTTTGATGCGTTGATTCACCTCTCTGATGATGGCAGCCCATTCTTCAGTCATGCTCCAAGTTAAGTCGAAGAGAATCACAGCATCGACTTCAATACCCTGCGTATTAACCTCCGTAGAAGTCTTGGAAGCATGGTTCGGATAGTTATCCGCAGTCACTTCAGCTTTAGTGATCAGCTTGATCATACCAGGGTCTTCAAGCACCACATCCAAATTGAACATAATCTGACTGGTATCATCAGGGTTGACAATACTGAGATCATTAATCTGGCATGTCAGCACTAATTCATCCACTTCACAGTTATCGGGGACTGATACTAACGCCACCCCTTTTGGTAACTGTATCTCTAACTGAACGCCCGTTGCCACCTGTTCAGATGCATTATCGTTCAGTTCTATAGCGAACTCATAGTGCAGCGTCCCGTTCATCACAATTGGACTCGGTTTTGCCGTGCCAAACACCGATAAATAGGGCTTGACGGTCGTTGAGCGTGTCACCTTATTAACAGGATACTCATTAGAAGTCAAAATGACGACGTTGCTAAAATTGGATGCTCCAATCACTTTCACTTCGATTTCAACTTCAGCACTTGCACCCGTGACTAAATCAGGTAAAGTACACATCACGGTATTGCCATCATTCACCTGTTCGCAGACACCATCGCCCCGCACCTCAACTAACTCCGTGCCATCAGGCAATGGATATTCAAGGGAAACAGCCGTCGCGACCTTGTTACCACCATTAGTCGCCGTTATAATATAGGTAAAGTGTTTACCTTGTTCTGCATTTTCAAAAACACGAGGCACAATACTCGCCTTCAGTTCGGTCAACGGTCGTAGCGTTAGTTTTGTCCAGAGTTGTTGATTACCCAACTCAAAACTTACCGGGGCAAAATTGTAACCGTCTTTACTGGCAGTGAGCATGTACTCACCTTCAGTGAATTGAGTGAATTCACAATAACCCGTTTCATCAGTCGTTGCGATGTTTTCACCAATTTGCGACACGACACCAGCAATGGGCTGTTTAAGATCGTCCTTTACTGTGATCTGAACGCCGTAAATGCCTTCAACTTTGGGGTCAACTTCTTCCGGACTTTGGTCAAGATGCGTATAGAAGTCCAGCTTACAATTGCTGTCTCCACCTACGACACAGTTCCCATCGCCAAGTTCTTCAGTGCCTTTTTTGGCTGTCACATAATATTCACCTGCTACTAAGTCAAGGAATACAAAAAAGCCAGTCTTGTCAGTTACAGTGGCGTAGTCACCCGTTTTAACGGTAGCACCTTTAATAGGAAAGCCGTCTCTATCTACGACTGTACCATAAAGCGCGTATTTATCAGCCGAAGCATCATCATCCGTGTCAACTACAAACTCAATGTGACAGTTTTCACCATTACCTACGATACAGGTTTTTTCCATGAACACAAAACCATCGTCTGACGCTTTACGAGCGGTGACTAAGTATTCACCGGCTGGGATGTCATAAATGACCCAATCACCATTTGCTTTGGTTATTGTTGTGTATTCGCCTACGGTAATCAGAATGTCTACCATAGGATTACCTTGACTATCAACAATTTGACCTTCGGCAATATTGATTGGCAACGCCGGATTAGCTGTACCAATTTCATCGGCTGGAACCCAGTTTACTTCAGGTTTTTCCGGTGGTTCCGGTGCTTCTGGAACATCCGTGCGAATTACAATTGCCTTTTCGGTTTTGATAACACGTTCCAAAGCAGACAATTCAAAGTTACGCCCATATTTATCGTACAACGTAGCTTGTGCGATAAACAGTGATGTACTTCTGAGTGTACCACCTTCTGCTAGACGGAGGGTAATTTCTGCAATATCACCACTGCCTTCTATAGGCGAATTATACCCGGAATAGACACTGATTCTACCTAAACCAGCATTGTCATAAGGATTATATGAAACGAATGCTGTGGAGGTTAAGCCAGTTTTAGATACTTTTACTATCTCTGAAATAACATCAGTATTATAGGCAATAGTCAAACCCATTGAAGATAAAACAGACAGATTAGTCGCAGAGATAGTCGCTATAACTTCATCTCCAGAAACACCGTTGATGTCGCTAATGCTGAACACAATAGGATTATCATCATTTCCATCTCTTGTTTTTCTTCTAACCATCCGTCTAGTGCCAGTGTCCGCACTTCTCGGTATCGTTTGACCATAAGCAGCCTGATTTAGAATGGCGTTGACATCATCTTCATTAATCTGCTCATCACTTGGTTTCGCAACGTTTGCAGCTGCCCACTTTTCTGGATTATCCAGTTCTTCATAAGTAGAACCTTGAATCTGATAGGCTTCACGGAAGTCCATCATCTCAACAACTCCATTACCATTCACATCACCCTGCTGGTAAGCATCTCTCACATAAACATGGGCTGGTGAACGATCACCATTACGATTTCCACGCCTAGTGTTCTCTATTTCCACATTGCCATCAGAGAAATCAATGGGAACTCCATTATTGCCATCAAAATCAGCATTGATATTGCTACAGTTTGCTATAGCAGCTATGCCAGCTATGTCATCTGTATCATTACCGTCTGCGTAAAAGTTGATGAACTTCAACACGCTCTTGTTTTTCAGAATGTTACCATCCGCATCTTTAACAAGTTGCTTCGTCCTAAATTTCATATAAAGCAAAGCGGGATGATCACCTTGAACAATAAGCTCTTCAACAGGAGCAGTACTATCTCCTAGATCAAGTGGAGAAAACCTAACAATCTGATTTACTCCACTGTCGAGTAGCATAGTACGGTGAACACTATCTTCCGGCATTGTGCTAACATCGAAAGGAGTTGGGTTATCGTCAAAAAAGAAATAGCTTGCAAAAATGCTATCTCCTACTCCTTCAAATTCTATTACATCCTTATCATACCCAACGCAAATATTGGCACCTACTATAACCAAATCACCAGGATAAGGCATTGTTATAGGAATTTCCTTCAAAGTCTTTTCAGGAACATTAATGTCTGGAAGTTCTAACTCAACACTGCCAAAGCTGTCAACGCAGTTATTTCCGTTGGCAAGATTTGTAGAATACAAAAACGTATTTCCAAGATAACCATTAACAAAATAACAATAGCGTTTGCCCTTATCATCTTCGCTAAGGGAGTTATCAGTGTAATAAGTTTTAAGTACCTTTTCTTCCCCGTTTATGGGATCACCACCTATAAAAAGCCCATTCGCGTCAAAGAAAACACTATCACCGGCCACCCGATAGATATTATAACTGTCAGGTGCCTCAGTACCAGTACCAGCATTATTGGGTTCCCATTTTAGGAGTACATTTTGTTCTCCACCATTGACAGAAATAAAATCAAGTTTGGGTTCTGCATTCTCGACACAGAAAGTAAGATGTTCGCCATCGGTTGCTATTTCATTTCTGACAGATTTAACCCACCACTCATATTTCTCACTATGTTTCAAATCAGGAAGCCATGTTGCGGTTTTATCTGAAGAAGGAGGATTAATGCAAACTTCCTTACCTTTTTCCATACGACAAAATGAAAAAGTGATTTCACCTTCAGAATCATCAGCATCAATAGTCCATGCAAATTCAGGGACTGAATCTATAGCAATGGCATTCTCTTCTGAACAAACTTCCGCATTATCTGGAGAAGGTTCTACATACTGAGGAGGTGGTGGTGGTTCAAAAGATGTAGTAAATTGCCAAGTTCCTTCATTAGGCGTTTCGGCAACCGGTACTTCTGTGGCAGTTATCACTTGCCAAATATACACCTTACCAGGCTCTAATTCAGTTACAGGAATCTCGCATGTCAAAGAATTATCTTCTGCATTGACATTTAGCGGTTCACATAGTTTCAAATCTGGTTCGCCAGCTTTTCCACCTGATACAAATTCACCATAATGGATTTGATAAGTGACATCATCTCCATCCGGATCACGATTTCCTGTCGCTTTCAAGGTGATTGTTTTAGCAGCATCTATCCCGGTAAGAGCGATCTCATTATTAAGATCATTCACAAAAGGATTAGTTGCTGGTTCTGGTTTCTGATCGTCACTAGTCTCGAAATCGCAAAAGTTTCCCGCATTATTCCGCGCTGACTCTTCACCATTGTATTTATCAGTAGGGAAAACCTGCCAACTGTACTTTTCTCCATAACCCAATTTATCTGGTGTGATAATGCAAGAATTTTCAGAAGAACCTGTTCCACATGTGATAACACTTCCTTGAAAATAAACTAGATACGTCACTAAATTATTTTCACAATCCGGATTCACAGGATTAGCTTCACAACTAACACCTTTATACAGCTTATGCTCAGTGTAATCTGCTGCATTTGGACGTTCCCAAGTGAGTGTTATACCATTCTGCCAATCTTTAGCCTCAATTTCTTCAGCATTTTTATCACAGTGAGACATTGTTATTGGTGGATAAGGTGGTAGGTTTTTGCGGGTTTTAAAACTCCACTCTTCAGTTGTGGAAGCATTACCATCATCAGTAGCAGTAACTTCTAAAGTATACCAAGTGTTATACTTAATCTCAGTCTCAGCATTCGGTGTGCAAGTAAATTCACCATCAGTATTGCTAGCACTTTCACTACCATCACCTTTTTTGAAAGAACAAGCTTTAAGTATTCCATCTTCAGTAGAAGTAGGCTTTTTGCCTTTTTCCCAAAAACGAACAATTTGTTTTTTGAGAACTAATGGCTTCTTATCTTCTACTTTCCATTTTACAATGAAGTTACGTTCTAACTGTTCATCGTTATTATCTGGATAATCTGCTGAACTATTTGGATTATCTGATGGAGCTAAAGTTTCTGATGGAGCTAAAGTTACTGTAGGCGGATCATTCTTGAATTTAGCCTTTACAGATTGAACAAGACCATTAAATGGAACAGAACAAGTTTCATTTGTATCGCAACCATCAATATTTTCCCATCCAACAAAACTTGACCATCCATTGGGAGTTACTGCTTTCAAAGTAATAGGATAATCAGCCTGTTTAAACTCTTCCGAGCAATTATCTTCACAGTCAATACCACCGGTAACTTTACCTTTACTGTGGTCACCATTTTTAACATTAACAATCAATGAATATTTTTGTTCGGCTGCAAAGTTAGCAGTTACCACTGTAGTCTTTGAAGAGTCGTCAACTAGCACTGTACATGACTTATTCTTACCACAATTGGTAGTGCCATCTCCTTTCCATCCTTCAAAGGTTGAGCCTTCTAAAAGGATAGCCTCCAATGCAATATTACGGTTCTCAGAATCTTCATACTCTTCTGAACAGTCACTTCCACAGTCAATACCTCGACCTTTGACTGTACCATTACCAATGAGTCGAACGGTCAGTGAATATTTTTGGATAGGTTTTAACTCAAAGATAGCAATTACATCTCTATCACCTACATCTCTATCACCATCTATATTTACAACACATTGCTTGCCACTTGAATTACAATCACCGTCCCATCTTGCAAATTTATAATCATTTGATGATTCAACAGCCATTAAGGTAACAGAGCCTTCTTTAGAGTAAGTCTGGTCGCAATCATCACTACCATTAACACAATTGATATTAGTGCCAGTAACTGTACCATTACCAGTGATATTTACTTTCAACTTACAGCCGTTCTCTTCACATTTATCAGTTTTAATAATAATAGTTTCAAAAACAGCCGTGATTTCTTCACCAGAAGAACCCACATCCACAGTACAAGAAATCTTTGTCTCGTTATCGCAACCAGACCATTTCTTAACATTCTTATTTGCGGTTACAGTGACAGTCTTGTCCTTATCGTAGGAGTATGAACATTCATCTTCACATACTTTACCTTCAGGATTTGTGATTTTGCCATCATCGCCTTCTACTACTACTGTTAAATCGACAGTACAATCTTTGCCTGAGCAAGGATCATCATCAAAAACAGCAGTTACTGATTGACTAGAGTTCATCACCAAATCACATGATGAGGAAGTCTCACCGTCGCAGTCACCATCCTGCCACTTAATAAATGTGTCACTTGGTGAGGCATTCAACGTAACAGAATCACCTTTATCGTATGTTTCTGAACAGTCTCTACCACAGTTAATGCCAGTTCCAGTGACTGTACCATCACCATCAATATCTACTCTCAGATTAATATCTGGAATATCTATACCATTACCAGACAAGTTAAGATGTTTAGTACCAGCACTAGATGAAACCTCCATCGAAAAATCACGAGTACCCTCGCGTGATGGTTCAAATTTGATGTAAAATGAGCAACTTTCTTCAGTTACAACCTCACAGTTGTTGGTCACAACATAAAAGTCACTAGAATTCGTGATGATCTTAATGTTGGATATTTCACCTCCACCATCATTTAAAATCTCACATTTTACTTTAGACGACTGACTACCAACTTCTATATCGCCAAAGTCTTGTACATCACAGTAAACCTTCATCTCAGGTGATTCTTCCACAACGATGGGTGAACAAGATTCAAGCTTCTTAATCAGCTTTTCAACAAAAGCAACGGATTCATGTCGAGGTACTTGATAAAGGGGATCAAATCGACTTTTATTGTCATAACCACTTGTCAAACCCTGATTGTAGCCCTTATTCATATACACATCCATCCAATCATCAGGTTCTGTAAGACTAGGAGCAAACTTAGCTTCATTAAAACCGGGGGAAGCATTATGCGATATGGTGCGGTTGCAGATATTCTCGTAGGCCCTTACCGTAATTGACAACGCTTCCACCCGTGATATTTCTTGAATGGGGTGAAATAAGCGATCATTCATTTTAGTGATAATGTCTAAGTTTACCGCTTTTTTGATTGCATCATGGAAACGCTCTATATCAGTAAAATAAATATCGTTAGCAGGAGTCAATTTTTCCTTGATCCATTCATCAGCCCATTTTTCCAAAGCACCAAAAAGAATGTAAACGAAGGTATCCTTTTGTTCTTTAAAGCATGGATCATCATTACCAAATATCTTGGCAGTTGCGTATTTATCTACACATTTTACCGCATTTTCTGAGTGAGTAGAAGAACGCATATCGTCTTTATCACATGCTTGAAACGTCGGATTTTCAGCCGCTTGTACCAACCCGGTAAAAAGCAAACAACAACTCAAAAGAGCAGTGGTCAAAAAGGCAGAGAACGAATCTATTCCCCACCGTTTTACAAAATGGCCTTGCCATCGTCGCCGAGGCCCTTGATTGGCATTCTGTCTAACAGAAGCCCTTCGTTTAAAAACACTCATAATGATTTTCCTCATTAATAATTGATTGAGTGAAATATAAAATAGTGAAATGACCCATAATGAGCCATTCACCAACCTTTGACTACTTGAAAGATTAAATCTCCCAGTAGTCCCTTTTAACGTGAGGTGAGTACAAACTTCGTATCCATCCCACGAAAAAACTTGCTAATTAATCCTCAGATTAAACATTTTAAGGAACTTCAAGCAATGTTATTCCTTCGATTCTTTCAAAGTGACTAATATTAAGCGTTGCCATTGTTAAATGATGATGTTTAGCCGTCGCGGCGATAAATATATCTCTATAATCAATGATTTGATTTCGTTCTTTGAGATTTCTCAATATTGAAGCCGCAATAGTCGCCGTTTCATCATTAAAGTCAATGGATTCTATCCACTTTGTTATTTTGTTTATATCTTCAATACGCTCATCTGTTTTTGCACCGGATAATAATTCAAATAACGTGATTGAAGACATAAAGCAAGTATAACTTTCCTTAATTTTCCATAACCAAGATTTTTCCTTTTTCTTTTTGCGAAGAAAATCAATAATAACAGAAGTATCTGCTAAAATTCTTCTATTTTCCATGAGGGTATTTTAACCTCCTCTTCTGTTAGTTCCCATTTGGAAATGGATAAAAAATCTTTTTTCCACTGGTTTTTATCATCAATGGAATCCCTATTTTTATAAGGGATAATAATAATTTCTACTTCTTTGGCAGAAAAACTCTCTGGTAAGTCAATAATAATCTGTCTCTCAGAGACTTTTTTAAATTCTCTGACGATTTGCATATTAGAAGCCTCATTGCCAAATACTATTCAATTCGGTTATCAATCTGTATCGTTTAGACTGACAACCGAAATTCTAATCCATTCCCGAACATTTAGCTGTCACATTAGCCGTATAACTGACCGGCTTTTGAAACTTAATTTGAATCACGCGCCAGTTACCATTATTTGAACTATCATAAATGGTATAAGGTAAGGTGACACTACTATGAACGGTTGCCGACTCATTACTGGCACTCCAATTTTTAACATGAATATCGACCCGCTTTTCACCCGAACTTAATTCGGCATCAAAAGTTAAACTCGAACAAACATCATCACGTTGCCATTGAAAAAAGACGACTGGCTTTTCTGAAGAACGACGCACTTTAAGCGTATCCTTAAAAGCACCAAAGGGCCAATCATTACCTAAATTTTCATAACGACGGGAATATAAATCTCTAAATAGGTGACTAATCACTGAAGCATTGCCATTCCACTTATAACCCCCATCCATCAGCACGGCATCACCGCCCCCCAGTCGATAACTGACATTAGTTGGACTAGCGGTCGTACAATAAGCATTCAACTGTACATCACTACTCAAACTATTACGCGAAGCCACTTTAACCACATACCAACTACCATTATTCATCTCAAACCGATAACCCGTATTAGAACGCCCTAACACCAATGGCAACTGCACATTAGAAAAGGTAATATCATCATCGCGATTGCGCCAAGAGCCGATAGTAATATCAACATTAGAAGATAAACCATCTGTATCAAGCTTCAGATTTCGACATCCGTCTTCATTAACTTGCCACTGGAAAAACCCAACCGGTTTATTGGTCGATGCGTGTAATTGTACCACATCTTGAGTTATACCATAAGGCCAATCTTCACCAGCATTATTAGATAATAGGCGACCGTGATAGCTGATGATGGAGCCGTTACCATGCCATGTGTAGTCACTCGAAGGCAACGTCACATCCTGAGTCTTAAAAAAAGCTGAAAAACCACTTGGATTAGCACCATTATTAAAGTATAAAGAAACCGCCCATTTATACCATTGATTAGGCTCCAACTCCTCACCACATAAAGCAGAAGAATAATTATCTTTGACACCAATTGGTATCCCACGTCCTTTACCATCCACAATACGCCCACAGGAACCAACATAGTCTCCCTTGGCAGCACCACTGTAGTTACCTGCTACTTTTCTTAATGTAAATTCAACAGAGGCAATATTTGAAAAAACATTATTATTATCCCAAGCAAACTCAATCGAAGCAGCTTGCCCTTGTGAACCATCAATGGGGCTTTGAATAATCGGAATATTAGCACTAGGAACAGCGACATTACCTTGAATCACTTCATCCATCAGCACGGCATAATTTTCGTAGATATCCATAAAGCGACTAAAAGAAGCATCTTGCCCTGTATTATCTACTGTATACTTATTATAAGCTTGTTGGAAAGTAAGCCCTTGCCCTCGAAATTTATCAAACTGATAAGTCAAACCGGTCAGTTGTGCCAAAAAACTTTTATACTTTGGGTCCCCAACCGGATTTGAGTTAGGAATACCATAACCGGTTGCACGATTTAACTTGTGTTGAGTGGCAGAACGTTCAATAATACTTTGCTCTTGCTGAATTTTCGCTAACAACAATACAGGATTAATACTATTTTCTTTAGCAGAATAGTAAATAATTTCTGCTGGACTCATGGTAAAAACGCCATTCCTGATTTCAGTAAGATTCCAGTTAGTTACCATTTGATAAAAATTGTTTTCATCCAAATTAAAACGATTATGAAGAAACTTGTCTTTCAAATCGCCATTAGGAAATTGTTCAAGGAAAGATTGAACATTGGCAATTGAGATATTTTGATAATCATCATACATATCACCCAATGTGGGAACAGTCGTACCACCACTACCTAACACATTAACAGGATTAGTAGTGATAGCAGCCACTTTTTCCCTTGTGTTACAAGTCCCGGAGCAACTACTACGACCAACAGCATAAGTACTACTGTAATTGATTCTGACTTCAATATGTAAATGTGGCATACCGGGACTGCCGACTTCTCCAGTTGTTCCTAATTTAGTACCAACACTCACTTGAGTGCCTTTGGTGACATCTACTTTTGATAAATGCAAGTAAATAACCCGTACTTTAGAGCCATTATAAGTCGTTTCGATCATCACCATACCATAAGAACCGCCTACGGCAATAACTTTACCACTTACAATTGAGTAAGTAGAGACATGGTTAGCCCTTATATCAATACCTGCATGGTATAAAGACATATTGGAATTGGCATTACTATAGTGTGATAAATAGGGAAATGTCACGCATTTCTTGTTATTACTACCTAACGCCAAATTACTAAGACTCGCTACTTCATCAGTGTATGCTTGAGCATAACACGACGCATAAGCTGTATTAACATTAAATAAAGTCAATATAACAATGAGAATTATCCACCTATTAATTATTTTTGACATTGCACCTTCCTTAATCTAAATAGAAGTTAATTAATAAAGATCAAAGCCGGATGGATAATATAAAGTTATCTATCCTACTCAGAATCTGACATTTCCATATATCAAAGTTGTTTCAATCAAATTATTGATACATAATTGTGCTATTTGAAAAAATACTATTTTTAAAAAAATCGGATTTCTATATATCTCATTTTATGGTTTTTATGCCCTGAATATTGATAAGGGCATTATCAAACATCTATAATAATAAAGAGCAAGCGTAGGTGAGTACAAACTTAGTTGCCACGAAAAAACTGGCTAATTAATCCTCAAACTTAGTTGTTATTGACTCAAACTTTTCAACAAACTACTAACAAACACGCTTCTAAAAGCTGATTCATGACGCGATGATACCGAGGTGTTATTTTTTATTGAGGGACACCATGTCCCCCATTTTTTTCACGTTCTTTAATAATAATTGGGATCAGAGTAAAATTAAACCTAATTATCAGTCTTTCAATCTTTTTGTTGCCCTGTTTTTCTAGCAAAATTTATTTTACTCTGCTCCCAATTATTTTTATTTTTGATTCACTTTATTGCGATCTTTGCTGTGAAAAAGTATCTTGCCAGTATTTTATACCTATATTTTATACATATTCAATTGAGTTATCAGTTATTGTTTAACTTTTTTCACAAAATTTTTCTTTCGATTAAATACCCATTTAAATACCCATTTTACAGCAAATAAAAATTAAGTCAAATAATATTTGCGTAAATTTCATTTTTTGATGAAATAAAGATAATTGGGGTCAGAGTAAAATTAATTGATTATCCGAGGCATTATCTATTACTTGATTGTCATTCTTTGGTCGCCCGGCTTTTTTTGCTGTCACTCGTCTTTTGGTTAAATTTTCTATCTGT